>CBRGMJ010000087.1:0-6309 GCA_967797525.1 uncultured bacterium
TTCGGGATTGAAGTGTCCAAGAAAGTTGTTGTAGAGAAACCCCAGAGCCGGCGTCATGACGCCGGCTCCCGTGACCGAGCCGATCGAGTGCGTGATCGCCACCGCGTTGCCCTGACTGTCCGCGGCGCTCACGTGCGTGGTGTGACCGTGGCTGCCGCCGGTCAGGTGTCCGGCCGCCGCCACCGTTGGCGACCCGAGCACGCGACGGGCGCGCTCACGCGAGAGGAGCCGCTCGAGCGGGACCGGCGCAAACGCGGGGTCCGCCAGAATCTTGATCCCATCGGCGAACGCGTGATTTGTGACACGGGCCAGCAGATCGACGTACCGCGGCGAGTTGAACTCCACCGCCTTCAGATCGACCTCTTCGACGGTCCGCAGCATGGCCAGCAGGATCGAGCCGTGGCTCGGCGGAGGGCTGGTCTGGATAACCAGATCGCGCCACGCGGCGACCACCGGCAGTTCGGTACGGACGTCATAGGACGCGAGATCCTGGCCGGTGACCAGGGAGCCGTTCGCGGCGAGATCCGCGCTCATCTCACCCGCAACATCGCCTCGATAGAAGGCCCCAGCCCCCCCGGCGGCGATGCGTCGCAGCGTGAGGCCCATGGTCTCCTGCTTCAACCGGTAGCCGACCGCTGGGACCGATCCCCCCGGCATGTAGAGCGCCGCAGCGCGGGGGTCGTTGGCAAGCTTCTGGCGGACATCGGGGTAGCCCGGCCGGCCCTGTCCCTCGAAGGTGTAGTAGGCCGCCAGATACGGGTAGAGATCGAAGCCTTCCTCTGCGAGCGTCGCGGCCGGGTGGATGAGATCGGCCCATGAGACCCGGCCGCTCCCGAATCGGCGCGCGACCTCGTCCATCCCCGCCACAAACCCAGGGGTCATGACCGAGGGGTAGCTCATCTGGTTGGGCTCGCCGCGGACCAGGTATCGCCCGACGCGCTCGGACCGCCCGACAAGATCGGTGCGGAAGCGCTCGGGCACGGCGCCCGACCCGATGGAGACCGAGGCGTTCAGGTAGAGCCCGGCATCGTGCGACGCCGAATACGTTTGAATGAAGGCCAAACCACCGATGCCGCAGCCGATGGGATTGGCGACCCCCTGGGCGAACGCCGCGGCGACCGCGGCGTCGAACGCGTTGCCGCCTCGGGCCAGGATTTGTCGGCCGGCCTCAGCGGCCGGCGGCTCGGGACAAACGACGATTCCGGCCATCCGTCACCTCAACCTGATTGAACGGCGGTCAACTGTGAGAGCGCCGGAGCGCGCGGGTGCCACTGAGCGGTCCGCTCGTAGGCGCCCGCGACCTTGAACAGCGTCTCCTCCTCGAACGGCCGTCCAATAATTTGCAGGCCGACGGGCATGCCCGCCGCCGTCACACCGCACGGCATACTCATCGCTGGGTAGCCGATCAAACTGGCGGGCCTGGTGTAGCGGGGCAGTACTTCCACGAAAGGTTCGTGGGGGCGCTGCCATGGCAAGACCGTCTCGGTAAACAACGACGCGACGGTCGCGACCGTCGGGGTCACGATGACGTCGATGGTTCGAAACACGTCGTCGTATGCTCGGCGCACTGCCGCGATGATCTCTGCCCCTTGCGCGATGACGCGCTGTCGCGCCCCGCCGCTTCGCTTCCAGATGTACGCCGTGAGAACATCGCGGAACGCGTCCTCAGTTACGCCGGCGTCGACCATATCGGCGGTTTCCAGCGTGCTGATGACGTTCGCCCAAAGGCCATCATTCAACGGCGGCAGGTCCACGGGCCGCTCGTCGACACCCAATCCCCGGAGTACCCTCACGGCCTCATTGACCAACCCGGTCACCTCAGGGTCGTTCGTGCGCCAATCAGCGCCCCGAGGCACGCCGGCGCGCAGACCGCGGACATCACCGCCAACCGACCGCGCGTAGTCGGGCGTCCGGCGGTCGGCGTCGCGAGTGAGATCGCGTCCGGCGATGGCCTCGAGCAGCAACGCACAGTCGTGCGCCGTGCGCGCGATCGGACCGCAGACGTCGAAGGACCTGCTGTACTGCATGACGCCCTCGGTGCTGACGAGCCCAAATGTGGGCTTCATCCCGACGACGCCGCACCACGCCGCCGGGCCGCGGATCGAGCCCGTCGTGTCGCTGCCGATGCTTCCAAAGTCCATCCGGGTGGCCACAGCAGCCGCCGACCCGCCGCTCGACCGTCCGGCGCTGCGCGCCAGATCCCACGGGTTGCGCGTCGGCCCGATCAGCCGAGGATGTTCGGCGCTTCCGTCGGCCGGGTACATGTCCACATTGGCCTTCGCGATCAGCACCGCGCCCGCACCACGGAGCCGTGAGACGATCGGGGCGTCGCGACCCGTTCGATATCCAGCCAGCGCCCGCGCGCCCCACGTCGTCGGCGCATCTCGTGTCTCGATCACGTCTTTCACCGACACAGGGACGCCGCAAAGCGGTCCGCCGGGCTCACCTCGGGTCAGAGCGCGGTCGATGTCCTTGGCCTGCTGTAGGGCCTGATCCGTCATGATGCACGTGTAGGCGTTGACCCGTGGTTGCAGCTGCTCGATCCTGCGGAGACACGTCTCAACAGCCTCGATGGGCCCGATCGCGCGGCCGCGGATCAGCCCTGCGAGTTCGGCTATTGTCAAACTGGTGAGGTCGCTCCCCGCCACGAGAGCCTCAGCGGAAGATGCTGCGCGGCAGGTATGCGGACACGATCCAGTTGGGACGATCCACGATCTCGCTGATCTTCAAATCGACGACGACGCTCGATAGGACGTAGGCATCCTCCCGGGAGAGACGATACGTCTCGACGAGATGTCCGATCATCTCGCGCACCGCGGTCTTGGCGGCGTCCATCAGGTCCGGGCCTATCCCCGTCGTGACGTAGTACCCGGCGGCGTCGTACTTCGAGGTCAGAGGGCCACGGGTCTCAAACCGTACGGTACGGTTGTTGCGGTCTTTCTGCACGTTGAACCGCAGCGAGAAGTTCATCGGGCACTCGATACCCGACACGCACAGCTCGCCGTCGCCCTGCGCCGCGTGGCAGTCGCCGGCCGAGAAGAGCGCCCCCTCCACCTGCACCGGCAGGTAGAGGGTCGTGCCCTTCGTGAGATGGCGGATGTCCATGTTTCCGCCGAACGGCCAGGGGGGCATGACCCGAAACTCTCCGCGCTCCGCGGGCGCCACCCCCATCACGCCGCAGAAGGGATCGAGCGGGATCACGATGTCGGGCCGCATCATCGTGTCGCGTCCGTTGGACAGATCCCAGAACCTGACGTACGGGTCTGGGTAATCCTCCGGCAGCAGCCCACCGTTGGTGAGGATGGCCGTCCAACCCCAATTGCCCGGCGTCATCGTGAGGATCTCGATTTCGAGGACGTCCCCAGGCTGGGCGCCGGCGACGAAGACGGGCCCTGCCAGCGGAAAGATGCGCTCTCGATCGAGCGGCAGCGCCTTCGCGATTTCCACGCCGGGCCGAATCTGCCCGCCCGATACCTCGGCGGCATCGAAGGCCACGACATCGCCCGGACGAATCTCGATCGCCGGGGGCAGGTCGCGGTTCCAGAGATGATGGATCTTCTTGGGGTCGAGGACGTGCTCGGTCACGGCCTGAACCACACATCGTACAGCCACGGGAAGGCCCCGGTCACGTCGTACCGCAGGTCTTCGACCCTGACCTGCATCAGCGAGGCGATGTCGCGCGTGGTGATCGGGATCATATACGCGCGATCCATGGCGTGGCGCACGACCTGCACGTACAGGGCCCGGCGCTTCGCCACGTCGACTTCCACCGCCCCCTGGTCGAGCAACCGGTCCAACGTCGGGTCCTTGACGAACGAGAAGTTGAATCCGCCGCCGGCGTTGCGCGAGTGGAAGAACACCGACAAGATGTCGGGGTCGGTGCGGGCCGCGGGCAACGGAGACATGTGAGACTGTCCCTTTCGCTGCGCCTCGTTTGCCGACAAGATGTCCACCACGCTGATCCGCAGACTCAGACCGATACGGCGCATCTGGCTCTGCAAGACCTCGGGCACGCCGTGCTCGTTTGACACGAGCGCGACCTCGAGACGCTGCCCGCCCTTGGCGCGGATGCGGTCCGGCCCCATTTTCCACCCAGCTTCCTCCAGGATCGCCTGCGCCCGTTCCGGGTCGAAGTCATAGAGTTCCGTGCTCTTGTCGTATCCCCACGTGGTCGGGCTCAAGAGCGTGTAGGCGGGGCGAAACGCGTTGAGGGCCTGGTAGGGCCCGTAGACGGCCTTGGCGATGATCTCCCTATCGGTGCCGTACATCAGGGCGCGCCGGACGGCCAGTTCGTTGGTCGGCTCCTTGGTGACGTTGACGGCGTAGGCGAGGGGCACGCCGGGTGTCCGCCCGATAAGCGGCTTGAACCGGGGGTCGCGCACCAGACGCGCGAACTCCTGCGGCGGCGGGAGGATGATCACCTGCGCCTCACCCGCCTCAAGCGCGGCCACGCGAGTGGACGGTTCGGGGATGAATCGGAAGACCAGGCGTTCAAGATACGCCGGTCCCTTGTGGTTGAAGATGGCAGGACCCCAATTGTAGTCGGGATTCCGCTCCAAGACCACCCGGCTGTTGGGAATCCACTCCACGAACTTGAACGGCCCCGTCCCCACGGGCTGCCGGCCAAAATCCGCATCACCCGTCTTCTCGACCGCCGTTGGCGAGACCATCCGGTAGAACAAACTCATGGCGTCGAGAAACGGCGCCCATGGGCCTTTCAGTCGGATACGCACCGTGTACGGATCCAGCACATCGGCGCCATCGTAGAAGCCGACCGCGCACCCGCCGCACCGCGTCGCAAGCGCGGGGTTGTGGGTGCGATCCATGTTGAACTTCACCGCGGCCGCGTTGAACGGCGTCCCATCGTGAAACCGGACGTCCCGCCGGAGCCTGAACGTGTAGGCCTTGCCGTCCGGCGACACCTCCCATGACGTGGCCAGCCAGGGCTTGAACTGCCCATCCTTTGGGTCGCGGACGATCAGCGGCTCGAAGATCTGGAAGAAGACGATCTGCGAGTTGCGCAGCCCGGACAGGTTGGGGTCGAGCCGGTCCGGGTCGACCTCACCCCCGAAGACCAGGGTTCCACCGGCCTGCGGGGCAGGTCCGCCGACAGCGGCGATCGGCTGGACGCCGATCGCTTCCGGAACCCCGAGAAAGAGAATGATCAATAATGAGGCGACACATCGCCGTCGCATGTGGTTCCCTCCCTCACACCGCGTGTTGACCCTCATCGAAGCGTCTGTGCGTCCGTGTCCGTGGTCAGAGACGCACGACGTCCAATATAGGGGACCGTGTATTGGTAGCGATCACCCCGATACCGATTCTCCGAGTACATCACCGCGGTCCCCGAGGTCTCGAAGGTCGTGGTGCGAACCAGCAGGAGCGGCGATTTTGGGCGAACCGCCAAGAGCTGTGCGTCCTTTTTTCGTGCCACGGCGGCCTCCATCGTGCGGGACCCGTGACTGATGGTGATCCCAAGGCGCTGCTCGAGTAGCGCGTAGAAGGATCCGAACTCACTGAGCATCGCGGTAGTCAGCACGGTGCCCGAACGGACCTTGATGTAGACGATCGAGTGCATCAACGCCTGATCCCCCAAGACCCCCACGCGCTCCGACCGGTAGACCACAAACGCGGGATGCTTCGTGAAGCAGGAAGGAACGACTTCCGCTGCGGCGACAAGCCGCAAACTCCGCTCCCGGATGGCCACGGGCATGCTCGGCGCGATCTCATCCTCGGTGAGTCCGATCAGTCGATCGGCCTGCCGCGACAGCTTTCGCGGCGTAATGAACGAGCCGCGACCCCGCTCGCGTCGGAGCCACCCCTCGCGGGCGAGCTCCTGCAGCGCCAGCCGAACCGTCATCCGGCTCACCTGGAAATGCCCGACGAGCTCGCGTTCGCTGGGAAACGCGCGGTCGGGTGTGAAACGGCCGGAGTGGATTTCTTGAATCAGCCGTCGCTTCAACTGATGATAGAGCGGCAGCGGATCGCCGCGGTTGAGCAGGGTCTGTGTGTGGTCCATATTGTATAACATTAGTATCGGCTGTCGGTGTCCGGAACTCCTGCCTCGCGTTATGACCGAAGCCGCGGGTCGAGGAGATCGCGCAGCGCGTCGCCAAAGAGGTTGAGCGTAAAGACGACTAACCCGTTGATCAGACCCGTAAACGCCGGGATCCACCACTGTGACCGGAGATACGCGCGTCCCTCGCTGATCATCGTCCCCCACTCTGCGGTGGGCGGCTGGGCGCCGAGCCCCAGGAACCCCAGCGAGGCTCCGATGATGATGGCCAGCGCAAACCCGACCGTCGCGAT
>CBRGMJ010000088.1:0-6273 GCA_967797525.1 uncultured bacterium
CTGTGCTCTTCGCCGGGTGGATCGGTCTTTTCGTCACCAGCCTGAACCTGCTGCCGACCGGGATGCTCGATGGAGGCCACGCGGTTCGGGCCGCGCTGGGTGCGCGCGCCCACGCGCTCCTGTCGATCGCCGGGATCGCCCTGGCGGCCGTGATGGGCGCGTGGCTGATGGCGATCTTGATCGCGCTGCTGATGCGACGCGGGCACGTTGGCCCGTTGGACGACCTCTCGCCACTGAGCCGGTCACGGCAGCTTGTGGGGCTCGCGCTGATTGTGATCTTCATCCTCAGCGCATCGGTCGTCCTCCCGTTGTCCTCACTCCGCGACCTGATCACCCGATAGGCCGTGCGCGCGCCTACGACGCCGGCACACGCGAGTCGCCCGGGCCGCTGGTGGCGGGCGGTCGTGGCGGTCTTTCTCAAGGAGATGCGCGAAGCGCTCCGTGACCGGCGAACGCTGATCGCCGCGGTCGTTCTGCCCGCCGTCGTCATGCCGGTCGTGGTGCTCCTGATGCCCGCCCTGGCAAAGCGACAGGAGACCTTCTTGCTCCAGCATCCGGCGAGAATCGCCGTCGAGGGCGGAGACGCCTCCGGGCTCGCGGCTGCGGGGTTCGAGGAGGGAGTCTTCAGCCTCGTCTCGACCCCGTCACCGCGGGCCGCGCTCCGCCGCGGCGAGGTCGATGCGGTACTGGTCGACGAGGAGACCCAGGGGCCTCCCAGACGGGTGCTTGTGCTCTACGACGAGACCCGTCCGGCGTCGCGCGCGGCCGTGGAGAAGGTCACCCGCACAGCCGCAAAACTGGCGTTGGGCGAGTTGCAGACCGCGGCGCGCGCCCGCGGGCTGGAGCCCGAGCAGCTCGTGCCGGTCGTCGTCGAGCTCCGCCCCATCGTTGCGTCCAACCCCTTGGGTGGCGGCCCGCTGGCCATCGCGCTCCCGTTCTTTCTCGCCGTCTGGTTGCTCCTCGGCGGCCAGTACGCCGCGCTCGACGTCGGTGTCGGGGAGCGCGAACGGGGGAGCCTGGACGCGTTGCTGGTGAGTCCCCCATCCCGGGCTGCGATCGTCGTAGGGAAGTTCCTGGCCGTGCTGCTGCCGGCGGTCTTCGCGGCCGTGGTCATGGTGGCGTCGAGTATCGCCTCCGCGAAGCTAGGCGCCCGCCTCCTGCCCGACCAGGCCGCCGCCGATCTGACGGTGGGAGTGGCGGCCAGGCTGCTGGTGGTCGGGGTGGCCCTCGGTGGGCTCCTTTCGGCGGTGCAATTGCTGCTGAGCCTGGGTTCCAAGAGCCTCAGAGAGGCCCAGCAGGCGTTCACCGGGCTCTACCTCCTGGTCGCGCTGCCAATCATGCTCGTGCCGCTGCTGAGTGAGTGGGACGACCGGCCTTGGATGCCGCTGATCCCGGTCGTCAACGCCGGTCTGGCCTACAGGGACGTCTTGGCCGGCCGTGCCGTGGGGGCCCAACTGGCAGTCACAGTGGGTGTGCTCCTGGTGGCTACCCTCCCGTTCCTCGCCTTTGGGGCTCGGGTGTTAGGCAACCAGCGAGTACCGAATCGATGACGGACCCCGCGCGAGCGAGAAAACAGGCGATCGGACCCGGTTGGGGTCGCAAGACAGCCGATGCGAGCGTTGACACACCAGATATGGGGTCCTAGAATCGATTTTGCCTCTACCGGTGGGAGTCCCCTATGCGATGCCCTGTTTGCGGTCATGAGGAAAGCAAAGTCCTCGATTCCCGCCCCGTTCTCGACGGACGCGCCATCAGGCGCCGGCGCGAGTGCTTGGAATGCGAGCGCCGCTTCACGACGTACGAGCGCGCGGACATGGCCCCGCTGATGGTCGTCAAGCGCGATGGGCGGCGCGAACCGTTTGACCGCGCGAAGGTGCAGGCCGGCGTGGTACGCGCCTGCGGGAAGCGTCCGGTTTCGATGGAGGCCGTCGACGCCTTGGTCGACGAGGTCGAGCGGGAGGTTCGCCGGCAGGGCACGGTGGAGATCGGCTCGGCCGCGATCGGCGATCTCGTCATGGAGCAACTACGGGGGCTTGATGACGTGGCGTACGTCCGGTTTGCCTCCGAGCACCGGCGCTTCCAGGACGTGGATTCGATTACGGAGGAGATAGAAACCTTCAAGGAACGTAGGCGCCGCGAGGACGCGCTCCGCGATCAAGTACCGCTGATCACGCTTCCCGATCCACACCGCACGCGATAAAAAGACACACAGTTTGAACCGGGGGTGACTTCCAATGGATGCCGCATCGTCCTCTTCGACCCACTCGCAGACCCCACGCCGCGAACCTGTGGGGTATGCCGCGTCATTGGACCTCCCGCCGGAGACGCTCGCCGCCTTCGCCGGCGACGAGCTGCGGGCGCGCGTCTTCCACGACAAGTACGCGCTGCGGGATCGGGACGGCACCGTCGTGGAGCGCACGCCGCAGGAGATGTGGCAGCGCATCGCCCGGGAACTCGCGTCAGTGGAGACAACGCCGGAGAGGCGGGATGAGTGGACGCAGAAGTTTGGCTGGCTGCTCGAGGACTTTCGGTTCATCCCCGGGGGCCGCATCATGCATGCGGCGGGGAACAGCCGGCGCGTGACCGCGCTCAACTGCTACGTCCTACCGATCCGGGATGATTCGATCGAGTCGATCTTCGAGTGGATGAAGGAGGCGGCCCGCACGTATAGCCTCGGCGGGGGCGTCGGCACCGACATCTCGATTCTTCGGCCGCGGGGCGCGCCGGTGAACAACGCGGCGCGCAGCAGCACCGGGTCGGTCTCGTTCATGGAGCTCTTCTCACTCACGACGGGCACCATCGGGCAATCGGGCCGCCGCGGCGCGCTGATGATCACCATCGCCGACAACCATCCCGACTTGTTGGACTTCATCAAAGTCAAGCGGAACCTCGACAAGGTCCGGTACGCGAACATCAGCATCCGGATCTCTGATGCGTTCATGCGCGCGGTCGAAGAAGACGGCGTCTGGGATCTGGCCTTTGAGAATGATCGAGCACAGTATCGCAAGACCGTGCGCGCGCGAGACGTGTGGCGAGAGGTCATCAAGGGCGCCCACGACCACGCCGAGCCCGGCGTGATCTTTTGGGACACGGTCAAGCGCTGGTCGACGTCGGAATACGACGGGATGGGTGTCGTCACGACGAACCCATGCAGCGAAATCCCGCTGGAGCCCTACGGCTGTTGCTGTCTGGGCAACGTCAACCTGGCGTGTTTTGTGCATGACGAGTTCACGTCACAGGCCCGCGTCGACTGGGAGGGGCTCGAGCGCGCGCTCCGCTATGCGACGCGCTTCCTCGACAACGTCCTTGACTACAACGCCGACAAGCATCCGCTGCCGCAGCAGCGTGAGGCCAGCCTCTTTTCACGCAGGATCGGCGTGGGGTTTACGGCGCTCGGCGACATGCTCATCAAGTTGCGCCTGAAGTACGATACCGACCAGGCCGTCGCGTTCGTCGACGGGCTGTACGATCGCATCAAGAACATCGTCTACGACGAGAGCGTCAACCTGGCGGCCGAAAAATCGACGTTCCCCGGCTATGACGCACGGCAGCACCTGGCTTCACCCTTCATCCGGACGCTGTCGCCGCGGGTCCGCGAGCGCGTCGAACGCGGCGGGCTCCGCAATGTCGCGCTGCTCACCGTCCCGCCCGTGGGCAGCGGGGCGGCCCTGGCCGGCGTGACCAGCGGCGTCGAGCCGATCTTCGATCTCTCGTACATCCGCCGCTCGGAGTCCCTGTCGAAAGAAGTCTTCACCGTGTACCACACGCTCGTGCGGGACTACATGCAGCGCTGCGGTCTCGAGCGTGAGCAAGACCTGCCGGACTACTTCGTGACCGCCCACCAGATCCAACCGGAGATGCGGGTCCGCATGCAGGCGGCGATCCAGAAGCACATCGATCACTCGATCTCCTCAACGGTCAACCTGGCAGAAGACACGCCGCCCGAAGAGGTGGAGCGCATCTACGTCCAGGCGTGGAAGATGGGGTGCAAGGGGATCACCGTCTATCGCGAGGGGAGCCGCGAAGGGGTCCTGATTACCGAGGCGCAGGCCAAAGGCCAGCTGGCGAAGGGACAACCCGCGCAGACGACGGCACCGGCGACCGCGCCGGTGACACCCGCGGCTCCGGTCCGCGTCACCCCGCGCCAGCGCCCAAAGGTGACGGCCGGTCGCACCGAACGCATTGAGACGCCGCGCGGCCGGGTCTACGTCGTGATCAATGAGGACGAACTCGGGATCTGCGAGGTCTTCGTGCATTCGCTCGACGTCGAGGCCGAGGCGATCGGTCGTCTGGCCTCACTCTCATTGCGGGGTGGTCTGGATCCGCGCGACGTGATCGAGCAGTTGTGGCGGGTACAGAGCAAAGAGCTCGCGTTCGATCGGTCTACCGACGGCACCATCGTACGCGTGACCACGATCGCTCAGGCGGTCGCGCTCGCCCTGGGTCGGGTGCTCTACGGGGACACGTTCCGCCCGGACAAGGCCTTCCCGAGAGCCGACGCGCTGCCCGAGCCAGGACCGCGGCCACGCCAGGAGGCGCTGCGCTTTTCCCCACCGGGCGACAGCCCCGCACCCGAGCCGCCGGCGACCCGCGGTGTTGCCGACATCGCGCTGGAGTTCATCGGCATCTGCCCCGATTGTGGGTCGTCGCTGGTACACGAAAACGGCTGCGCCACGTGCCGACAATGCGGGTACTCGAGGTGTTGAGCGAGTCCTGACGCAGAGCCCCCGCGACGGCGGGCCCCCGGGCTCAGCATCACCGGACAGTCGGTGTGGTAAACTGAGCACAGTGTCGGTAGCGGGGGGGACAGGTATCATGGTGCGGGGAATTCTTTCGATTAGCCTGCTCGTCGTGCTCGGCGTGGCGATGTCCGCCGGCGCCCAGTCGGCGCAGAACCCGGCGGGGCCGGCGAACTGGATCGTCATCCCCGGGACGGCGATTGGCGATATCCAGCTCGGCATGAGCCAGCAGCAGGTGCTCAACCGTCTTGGCATGCCCGATGAAATTTCGAACGACCGCGGCAGCGACGGCGGCCTGAATATCTACTGGGTCTACCCACAGGGCGATCGGTCGGTCTTGGTAGTGTCCTGGACGAAGCGCCAGGGCGAGACCGGGGGTGTGGATTTTGTCTTCACCGATCACGTGCGGTTCGTCACCAACAGAGGGGTCTCCCTGGGCGCCTCGACGTTCAAGGATCTCCTGCAGCACTATGGGGCGCCCGAGCGCATGTCGGGGTTGGGCCGGGGCGCCGTGATGTTCTACTACGAGGGACAGGGTGTCCGGTTCCGTGTCGAAGGTGACCAGGGCAAAGTGACGGCGGTCACGGTGGTGCCAAAGAAGTAGTTCACAGGGCGGTGCCGGTCCGCCCGGAGGTGGGACGATGACACGACTGCGGTACGCGACGGCCCTCATGATCGCTCTACTGCTCGCCGCCGGCATGGGTGGGTGGCACGCACAACCCGCGGCCGGCGAGACGGCCCTCGTGCTGGCGTTCGTGCCCTCACAGGATACGCAGCGCGTGCTCGAGACCGGCAGCACCCTGGGGCGGATGCTCGAAGTGGCCACCGGGTACAAGGTCCGCACCGAGGTCCCCACGAGCTACGTCGCGACCATTGAAGCCCTCTGTGCGGGGCGGGTCGACATCGCGTTCTTGGCGCCCTTTGCGTACGTGCTGGCCAACCAAAAGTGTGGGGCCGACGTACGTCTGGTGAGCGTCCGAGCCAATCTCCCGTTCTACAAGGCCCAGATCGTCTACAAGGCCGATCTGAACGTCAAATCGCTCAACGATCTGCGCGGCAAGCGTTTTGCGTTCGTCACGCCGGCCTCGGCGTCGGGGTACCTGTTCCCGGCGGCGCTGTTGAAGAAGAGCGGGATCGATCCCGACCGCTTCTTCAGTCAGGTCCTCTTCGCCGGCGGGCACGACCGCGTGATCCTAGCGGTCTATACCGGCTCGGTCGACGCCGGGGCGTCGTTCGGCGATGAGGTATTCAGCGATGCCCGGACGACGGTGATTCGCCAGTACCCCGACGTCAAGGATAAGGTCAAGGTGCTGATGTATACGGATCCGATCCCCAACGATACCGTGACGTTCCGCCGCGACCTTTCGGACGACATCAAGGACCGGACGACCAAGGCGTTGTTCCGCATCGCCGAAACTGCGCCCGGCAAGGAAGCGTTCGATCGGCTCTACCAGATCCAGGGCTTTGCGGATTTCAACGCGCTGACGACGACCTACAAGCAGTCCAAACTGAAGACCTTCGACGAATACTTCCA
>CBRGMJ010000089.1:0-6239 GCA_967797525.1 uncultured bacterium
GCGAAACCCGAACCCGTTGCCGCACGGTCTGGCCCTCGATGGCGAGCAAGGGCTCCTTGGGGTCGGGGTCCGCAGCCTCTGGGCTTGCCGCCCACGTGGCAACCCATGCGTCTCGTGTAGTGCCCGAAGGCGCCGCTGGCACGCAGGGTCTCGACAGCCTGTTGGACTTGTACGGTCGTGGGCAAGAAGGCCAGCAGAACCCCCCCCGGACGGAGCGCCGCGATGGCCGGTCCTACCACGCGCCACGGCTCGGGAAGATCGAGCACAATGCGGTCGACCGGCGCATCGGGGATCCCAGTCGACACGTCATGACGGCGCAGTACGAGCGTGGGTGTCTCCCCAAGATAGCGGCTGATGTTGCGCGCGGCGATGTCCAGAAACTCCTGACGCACATCGTAGGAGAACACCCGACCCTGGACCCCGACGGCGCGGATCAGCGCCATCGTCAGGGCGCCCGACCCGGTACCGGCCTCGGCAACGGTCGCCCCCGGATAAATGTCGGCCAGCATCAGGATCAGGGCCAGATCCTTAGGATAAATGACCTGCGCCCCTCGCGGCATGCCGAGCACATAGTCCGCGAGGGTCGGACGCACCGCCAGCAACCGATCACCCCGTGTCGTGCGGACCGAGATCCCCTCGGGTTGCCCAATGAGATCGTCGTGGAGTATCCGACCGCTGTGCAGATCATAGAACGCGCCGGATTTGAGCCAGACGAGATAGAACCGAGACTTGCGGTCGATGAGGAGGGCGGGTTCGCCGGCCGCGAAGGGCCCGGCACGCATCAGCGGGGGCAGCGGATCGTCACGCGGCCAACCCGCGAGGTCGGACGTTCTCGCGGACCCAGCGGACGATTTCTTCCAACGATACGCCCGGGCTGAAGATCTTGCCGATCCCGGCAGCCCGCAAGCCGGGGACGTCCTCTTCCGGGATGATGCCGCCGGCAAACACCGGGATGTCCGCCACCCCTTTGTCACGCAGCAGGTCGACGACGCGGGGGAACAGGACGTTGTGCGCGCCGGAGAGGATCGACAGACCGATGGCGTCTACGTCTTCCTGGACCGCGGCGTTGACGATCATCTCGGGCGTCTGGTGGAGCCCGGTGTAGATGACCTCATACCCCGCGTCGCGAAGCGCGCGCGCGACCACCTTGATGCCCCGGTCATGCCCGTCAAGACCGGGTTTCGCAAGCAGGATGCGCAAGGCCCTCGCCATGAGCTCAATCGTATCAGATGATCGCAGGTTCGCGGTACTCCCCGTACACGCCCCGCAGCACCCCGCAGATCTCGCCCACGGTCACGTAGGCTTTGACGCACTCCAGGATGGCGTCCATCGTGTTGCCCGAGCCTTCGGCCGCCCCTCTCAGGGCGTCCAGACAACGCCGGGCCCGTTCAGCGTCACGCTCGCAGCGCACCCGCTGCGTGCGCGCCACTTGCCGGCGCTCGACATCCGGATCGATGCGCAGGAGTGGGATCGACCGCTCTTCGGGCCCCGTGAACTTGTTGACGCCGACCACGATACGCTCCCCGCGTTCGACCTGCTGCTGGTAGCGGAACGACGCTTCGGCGATCTCCCGCATCGGATAACCCGACTCGATGGCTGCGACCATGCCGCCAAGGTCATCGATCGCGCGGATGTACTCCCAAGCCGCCTCTTCGATCCCGTCGGTCATCGCCTCGACAAAGTACGAGCCGCCGAGAGGATCGGCCGTGGACGCCACGCCGCTCTCGTAGGCGATGATCTGCTGCGTCCGCAGGGCGACCGTCACGGCCTCCTCGGTCGGGAGCGCGTAGGTTTCATCCATAGAATTGGTGTGCAACGACTGGGTGCCGCCCAAAACCGCGGCCAGCGCCTGCACGGCCACACGCGCGATGTTGTTCAGCGGTTGCTGCGCGGTCAACGACACGCCGGCGGTCTGCGCGTGGGTGCGCAGCCACCACGACCGCGGGTTCTTCGCCTTGAAGCGTTCGCGCATGATGCGCGCCCACATGCGGCGGGCGGCCCGAAGCTTGGCAATCTCCTCAAAGAAATCGTTGTGCACATCGAAGAAGAATGAGAGCCGGGGCGCGAAGGCGTCGACGTCGAGCCCGGCGTCCATCCCTGCCTGCACGTAGCCGATGCCGTCGGCGAGGGTGAAGGCCAGCTCTTGGACCGCCGTACTTCCGGCCTCGCGGATGTGGTACCCGCTGATGCTGATCACGTTCCACTTCGGAAGGTGCCGCGTGCCAAACACCAACATGTCCTGGATCAGCCGCATACTCGGCCTGGGCGGCACGATCCACTCCTTTTGGGCAATGAACTCCTTCAACATGTCGGTTTGGGTCGTGCCGCCGATCCGGTCCCGCGCCACGCCCTGCTGCTCGGCGACCGCAACGTACATGGCCAATAAGACGTTGGCCGGGGCGTTGATGGTCATCGACGTCGTGACACGGTCGAGCGGGATCCCCTTGAACAGCGCTTCCATGTCGGCCAGCGAATCGATCGCCACGCCTTCGCGTCCGACCTCCCCCAGCGCCCGAGGATGATCGGAGTCGTATCCCATAAGTGTTGGCATATCACATGCTACGGAGAGACCAGTTTGGCCGTGATCGAGCAGGTAACGGAACCGCTGGTTGGTGTCCTCCGCCGTCCCAAAACCGGCAAACTGGCGCATCGTCCACAGCCGGCCGCGATACATGTCGGCGTGAATGCCCCGCGTGAATGGGTACGCGCCTGGACGCCCGACGGTGTCCTCCGTCCGTCTCACGTCGTCGGGCGTGTAGACCTCGTTGATCGGCATCCCGGAGAGCGTCTCGGTAGGCAGCTTCATCAGCACGACTCCTCGTGGGTCGCCTCACAGCCCGGCGACACTCCGCGGCTCATGACCCCGGGGTCCGCAGGCTTTCTCCCAACAACTCGACGATGTCCTTTGGCCTGGCGGCGGCGCCCCGCGCGACCGCACCGTCTTCGAGCATCAACAGACAAAACGGACACGCGGTCGCCACGATCTCGGCGCCCGTTGCGGCCACGTGATCGGTCCGCACGTGGTTGACCCGCTGCCCGATGCGGTCCTCCGTCCAGTATAGGCCGCCGCCGGCCCCGCAGCAGAAGCCCTTCTCCCGACATTGGGCCATCTCCACAGGGCGGGCCCCCGGGATTGCCTTGAGCACTCGGCGGGGGGCCTCGTACTCACTATTATGTCTACCCAGATAGCAGGGATCGTGGAACGTGATCGTCTTTGTCACCGGCTCGGACGGAGAGAGACGCCCCTCATCCAGCAATTGGGCGAGGAGCTGCGTGTGGTGCCAGACGTCAAACGTGCCTCCGAACTGCGGATATTCATTTTTGAACGTATTATAGCAGTGCGGGCAGACGGTGAGGATCTTCGTCACGCCGTACCGGTTGAACGCCTCAATGTTTTGCCGTGCGAGCGTCTGGAACAGATACTCATTGCCCATGCGCCGGGCGGGATCGCCCGTGCAGGCTTCCTCATCGCCCAGAATCGCGACATCGACCCCGGCCTGGTCGAGCACACGTACGAGGGCGCGCATCGGTGCATGGTTTCGTGCATTGAGCGCCGACGCGCACCCGACCCACAGCAGCCATTCGGCCCGGTCACCCTGTGGGAGCATCTTCACCTGCACCCCGGCAGTCCACGCGGTGCGCGCGATGCCGGCGCCACGGAACGGGTGCGCGCGCGCCTCGAGGCTGCGCAGCGCCTCGGCCATAGACTCTGGGACGCGGGCCTCTTCCATGGTCAGGTGACGGCGCATCTCGACGATCTTGTCGATATGATCGTTGGCCGCCGGACATTCCTCCACGCAGGCGCCGCACGTGAGACACTGCCACAGGAAGTCTTCCGAAAAGACGCCGCCGACCAGGACCGGGGCATCATCCGGGGGCCGCTGGCCTGCCAGCAGCCCGGGCCCGACGTGAGCCAGGTGTTTGCGCAGATCGGTGTGCAGCCGCCGGGGGTCGAGTTCCTTGCCGGTGCTGTTGGCCGGACAGACCTCAACACACCGGCCGCATTCCATGCACGCCACCGCGTCCAGTTGGTCTTTCCAGGTCAGGTGCTCCACCCGCGACGCGCCCAGGTGCTCGGCGTTTTCGATGTCGATGGGCGCCAGCGCCCCCCTGGGACGCGCCTTGCGAAGGAAGATGTTCGGCACGAGGGTGATGAGGTGCAGATGTTTGCCTTCGGGGACCCAGGTCAGAAATGTGAGAATGATCAGCAGGTGTCCCCACCACGAGGCTTCGAAGACGGCGCGGACCGCGTAGGGCGGCGCCTGCGCCAGCCACCCCGCGATCGTGTGTGAGAGCACCGCCCCCGGCGCTACCTCGCGCTCGATCGCAAACTGGGCGGCCCGCGACAGCAGCAAGGTGATCATGATCCCCGAGATGAAGCCGAGGATCATGTAGGCGCCGCGCTGGTCCTGCCCGAGGAGCCGCTTGGGCGGACGTACCCTCCGCATGTAGAGCGCCATCGCGACACCGACCAGCACGAGCGCGATAAACACGTCCTGGACGAGAGCGAGCACGGGAGCGCGACCGATCAGGGGCACCGTCCATCCCGGGCGAAACGCCTCACCGACCGCCTGGATGATGGTGGTGAGCAGCACGAGAAACCCCCAGAAGATGAACAGGTGCAACAGACCCGCCCAGGGCCGCCGCAGCACCTTTTGGTGACCGAGAACCTGCAGGATCAGATCCTTCAGACGGACGGGCAGCGGGGCAAGCGGCACAGGACCGGTCCCAAGACGGATGAGGCGGTAGATGAGGAAGATCTTCCGAGCAAAGATGAATACGGCCGCAACGAGCAGCGGCACCACCACGAGGGCACGCCACCAGGTCACCAGCACGGTTAGCCGCCTTTGAGTTCCTTGACCCTTCGGATCAACGGCGGGATCACCTCGCGGTAGTCGCCGACGATCCCGAGGTGAGCCAGGCCAAAGATCGGGGCTTCAGGATCCTTGTTGATGGCGACAATCGTGCGTGAGCCGGCCATGCCGGCCACGTGCTGGGTCGCGCCCGAGATGCCGATCGCGATATACAGGGAAGGCCGGACGGTCTTGCCGGTCTGGCCGATCTGCCAGTTCACCGGTACCCACCCCGCATCGGCCGGCGGGCGCGACGATCCGACGGCGCCCCCAAGCACCTTGGCCAACTCCTCGAGCAGCTTGAACCCCTCAGGACCGCCGAGCCCGCGCCCGCCACTGATCACAATCTCGGCGTCGTCGAGACCCACTTCCGCCTGCTCGCGCCGGATCTCGCGGACCCGCGTCGGCAGCGCGCTGGTGTCGATCGTCACCGCAACGTCCTGGACGCGCCCCGCGACGGGCGCCGGCGCCGCGGCATCGATCGACCGCGGCTTGATCGACAAGACCGCGGGCCACCGCGTCACCACTAGCGCCGCAGCGGCGCGGCCACCGTACGCCTGGCGTACCGCGACGACGTGACCGCTCTCGGGCGCGACCGATACGCACTCGGTCACCAGAGCGGCGCCCATCCGGTGCGCCAGCCGGACGGCCACATCGCGCCCCACCGTGTCGGCGCCGACCAACACGATCTGCGGAGTCGCAGCACGCACCGATGCCTCCGCGGCGGCAAGGAAGGCGTCGGTCTCTCCGGGCTCGAGCGCGGGATGGTCGACCCGGTAGATCGTCGCGACGCCGTGCTCGTGCAGCGTCGCGGCCGCGCGGCCCTGCGACGTGCCGCGCCCCAGCAACGCGGCGGCCACGCCGAGTTTGAGGGTTTCGTCAAGCAGCCGCGCGCCCCCGATCAGCTCAAGACTCGACCTGCCGGCCGTGCCATCGGTTGAAAGCGCGATCACCAGAATGCCAGGCATCAGCGGGTCCCTCGGCTCACAACAGTTTCAACTCGCGAAACCGCGCCGCGAGCGCGGCGGCCTGCCCATCGGGCTCGCCCGCCAGGAATTCGCACCTGGCCGTGCGCTGCGGGATGGACACGTCGCGCACCGCGACGCCGGCAGCCGTTGGCGCCGCGGAAGCGTCCGGGCCGAGATCCGCAATCGGCCAGGTGCGCACCGGTTTGCGCTTGGCGGTCACGATGTCTCTGACCTTAGGCAGCCGCGGCCGATTGGCCTCGTCGCTGGTGATCGACAGCACCGCCGGCAACCGGACGTCCAGGACATGGTATCCTTCGTCAGCCTGCCGGTGTACGACCAGCCCTTGACCGGCGGGTTCGACACGACCGGCAAACGTCACGCACGCCGCGCCCAGTTCCTCGGCCAGCAGCGGCGCCAC
>CBRGMJ010000090.1:0-6144 GCA_967797525.1 uncultured bacterium
TCGTCGGTGCCCATCATCGCGCTGGCCCCGCTCGCCATCGTCTGGTTTGGCATCGCACAGGGCTCGAAGATCGCCATCGTCACGATGATGACCTTCTTTCCAACCTTTATCAGCACGCTCCGGGGTCTGCTCAGCGTCTCGCCGCAGAGCCTCGAGCTGATGCGATCGTACGCCGCCGGCGAATGGGGGACGTTCACCAGGCTCCGCCTGCCGACCAGCCTGCCCTACATGTTCAACGCGTTCAAAGTCAGCACGAACCTGGCCATGATCGGCGCGGTGGTGAGCGAGTACTTCGGCGGCCCGCAGAAGTCGCTGGGCGTCTACATCATCAGCAACAACGCCATCTTCAAGACCCGCGAAGCCTGGTCCGCGATCCTCGTGGCGTGCGCGTTGGGGATCGTATTCTACTTTGCCGTGGTCCTGGTGGAACGGTTGGTCATGCCCTGGCACGTGTCCACCCGCGAGGAGTGAGCCGCGGCCGGGAAGGAGAGAAGGGCGCTGCAACCGAAGGCCTGCTATATCCAGCTGAGACTATAGACAAGGGAGGGACGGTTCGTATGCCCAGACGGTGGGGATGGATGACGCTCGTCGTAGTCCTCGCGCTGATCGGCGCGGGGTGCGGGCAGCGTCAGGCGGCGGTGGAGAAGGCCAAGGTCCGGGTGCAGCTGAAGTGGGTCACCCAGGCTCAGTTTGCCGGATACTACGCGGCCAAGGAGAAAGGCTACTACGACCAAGAGAGTCTCGACGTCTCCATCATTCCCGGCGGCCCGGACATCGTCCCCGAGCAAGTCGTGGCCGGTGGCGGGGCCGAGTTCGGTCTTGACTGGTTGCCCAGCCTGCTGGCCTCCCGCGACCAGGGCGTCCCGTTGGTCAACATCGCGCAGATCTTCCAGTACAGTGGGATGCGCGAGCTGTCGAACAAGGACAGCGGTATCAAGACGCCAGCCGACTGGAAGGGCAAGAAGATCGCGGTCTGGTTTGGCGGCAACGAGTTTGCCCTGCTCGCGACCCTTGAGAAGTATAAGCTCGACAAGGACAAGGACGTCACCCTCGTCAAGCAGCCCTTCGATATGAACCTGCTGCTGAAGAAAGAAGTCGACGCGGCGGCGGCCATGACCTACAACGAGTACAAGCAGGTGCTCGACGGTGGGTGGAAGGCCGAGGACATCGTGGTGATCGACTTCAACCAGGAAGGCACCGCGATGCTCGAGGATGGGATCTTCGTCAAAGAAGACTTTCTGAAAGACGCCAAAAACAAAGACATCGCCGCCCGATTCCTACGCGCCACCATGAAGGGCTGGGAGTTCTGCAAGGATAAACCGGGTGAGTGCGTCGACATCGTCGTCAAGCAGAGCCCGACCCTGCCCAAGGCTCATCAAGAATGGATGATGGCCGAGATCAACAAGCTCATCTGGGGTCCGCCGGAGCCAAAGACCACCATCGGCAAGATGGACGCCGACTCGTTCAAGCGGACGGCCGAGATCGCGCTGAAGTTCGGGGTCATCAAGAAGGCGGCCGATGAGAAAGCCTACACGACCGAGATCTACGAGATGGCGACGAAGAAGTAACGCTGACGCGCTCCGATTCGCAATCGAAGGGCGGGAGGGCTTCCCGCCCTTCGATGTTGCGCCCTACGGCGCGGGTGTCTTGATCGGCCGGAGATCGCCGGGCTTGAAGACCCCGATCTGGAAGATGCGACCGTTGATCGCCGGGTTGGACCGCTGGTTCACAATGCCGAATTGCAACCCGAGGTCATGGTAGCGTACGAGGGTAATCTTGTCTTCCGGATAGGCGTACTCCTTATACCGTTGTCCGTACGCCTGTTCCATTCGCGAGCGGGGGTGCATAAGCGCGACCCCCTTCCCTGTGCGGTACTTGTCCGTCGTGCCAAAGGCGCTGATCAGCCTGATAGCCTTCGTGGCGCGGATCTGTGAGACCCACAAGCCTTCGACCCGCCACTCGTACAGGATGAGACCTTCCTTGGGGAACTCATCACGCTTGAAGCGCGACCCGACGGCCTCGACGATCTGCTCGACCGTCATCGACAGTTTGGCGGGGCCAACACGCTGGCCGGGGACGATCAGCCCATCACCCACGACTTGGCTTCCCGGCCGCGGTTCCATGGGCCCGCCCTCCCCCGGCGCCGCCGCCGACGGTCCGACACCTGCGGCCAGGCTCACCAGGAGTAGGCTCAGACACGCCAGGATCAAGAGTCTCCACGTCATCGACCGATCACCCACCTCACTCCAGAACGATGCCGCGGGTTGCAGAGTCACAGCGCGCCGCATGCGCCCACGGGTTGCCTCGAATTGTCGTCGCCGAGCGGTAACATCGCTCCCTCCTTGTTGGATGGATTGCCTTACCATCAGTATTGCACCCTCCAGGGCTTCGAGAAACGTCGTCGTATTTGACACGTGCCCGACCGTTCATAATAATGAAAGACATCCGTTAGGAGGCCCGCGTGAAAATCGATGGCGAGTACCTGATTCCCGCGCCGCGGGACAAAGTGTGGGCCACGCTCAACGACCCGGACGTGCTCGCCAGAGCCACTCCGGGTCTAAAGTCGCTGACGCCCACGGGTCCAAACACCTTCGACGCCCTGATCGAACTGGCCGTCGGCCCCGTGAAGGGATCCTACCAGGGTAAGGTGAGCATC
Organism: uncultured bacterium; assembly: GCA_967797525.1. Taxonomy (GTDB): domain Bacteria; phylum Sysuimicrobiota; class Sysuimicrobiia; order Sysuimicrobiales; family Humicultoraceae; genus JBGPNN01. The sequence continues at coordinate 2,657 of CBRGMJ010000090.1, forward strand.
ACAGAGCAGACCCCGCCGGAAAAAATGACCCTGATCGTCGAAGGGGGCGGTCGCGCAGGCACGATCAAAGCCAGCGGCGCCCTGACCCTCGTGGTGCAAGGCAGCGAGACGAAGGTCTTGTATGTCGGTGACGCCCAGGTCACCGGCGTGCTGATGAGCGTAGGTCACCGGCTTTTCGGCGGCGTGGCCAAGCAGCTGGCGGGTGAGTTCTTCAAAGCCATTGAGCGTGAGGTGAGTAAGCGCACATGATCCCGGCCGCGTTCACCTATCATCGCCCGAAGACGCTCCAGGCGGCGCTCCGTCAACTCCAAACGCTCGGCGCCGACGCGAAGATCATCGCCGGCGGGCAAAGCCTGCTGGCCATGATGAAGTTACGCGTGGCGACACCACCGCACCTCATCGACATCACACGAATCGCCGCGCTGCGCCGGATCCGCCTCCGCGAAGGGCGGCTGCACATCGGCGCGCTCGCCACGCACTGGATGATCGAATCAACACCGGCGGTGCGTCGCGCCGCGCCGGTCCTCGTGGAGGCGGCGGGTCTGATTGGTGATCTCCAGGTGCGCAACCTCGGGACTATTGGTGGGAGCGTGATGCACGCGGACCCCGCCGCGGACTATCCCGCGGTGCTCCTCGCGTTGGCCGCTGAGGTGTCCCTGCAGAAGCCGGGCGGTAACCGCGTCGTTCCGATCGATGGATTCTTCCAGGGGCTGATGAGCACCGCGGCCGCGGCGGATGAGGTGCTGACGGAAGTCATCGTGCCGGCCGCGCTCCCTCGCAGCGGGGGCGCGTATATCAAAATGGCCAACCCCGCGTCGGGGTTTGCGCTGGCCGGCGTCGCAGCGGCTGTCGCGCTCGACGTCGACGATCGCTGCACGCATGCCCGAATCGGCATCACAGGCGTCGCCGCCGTTCCGTATCGGAGCAAGAAGGTCGAGCAGGCCCTGACCGGGCGCGAACTGACCGACGATGTCATCGCCGGCGCCGCCGGGGCCGCGGCCGACGGGGTCGAGCCGAACGACGATACTTTCGCAAGCGCCGACTACCGGCGCCATCTCGCGCGCGTGCTGACCGTGCGCGCGGTGGCGGCGGCCCGGGAGCGCGCGCAATCCCGGAGACGCTAACATCCTGGGACGCCCGTCGCGGGGCAGGAAGGCCCGTTCTCCCTACAGAACACCCCAGCGCTCCCCATAGCCAGCACAGCCTCGCCCGGAGGTGTGTGTGGTTCCTGCTGTTGCCAGGACCATCAGGCTCCTGCGTTACCTCGAGAGCTACGCCGTCCTCACCGGCCGAGGCGGAGGGCTGGGGAGCGCGGTTGACGTCAGCAGCGTCGTCGATCTGGTCGACGGGGCAGACGGGAAGACCTGGCTCGAGTGGAGGGCCGACGTGGTCGTCAGCGGGCCCATCGCCAGTGTCGGTGGCAGGGTGCTCAACAGCACGGTCGAGAAGAAGGCCGGTGAGCTGTTCGAGTGCCTGAAGGCCCAGGTCGAGGCCTGATCCGATGGAGGGTGGTTCGACCTCTACCGGCTGCGGACCCGGATCGCCATCTCTTCGTTCCTGGCCAGGGTGGAGTGCAATAATCTCGGCATCTAAAGGCGTCTCTTGTAGTAAATGCCAGATCATCGGGAAGACACAGTGGCAGAGCCGGTGGGAGCGCCGCGCCCGGAGTTCGCAGCGGTCGTCAGGCCCCATCTCGAGTACCTGTACGCCCTGGGCGTCCGGCTGACCGGCAACCACACCGCCGCAGAAGACCTGGTCCAGGACGCCCTGCTTCGAGCGTTTCGCGGCTTCGCCAGACTGCGCAATCGCGAGCGCCCACGGCTGTGGCTGACCCGCGTGCTGACGACTGCCTTCTACGACCGCCTGCGCGACACCCGAGGGCACGAGGCCGTCAGCGCGGACGAGGACTTTGATCTCTTCGACACAATCGTGGAAGAAGATCCGTTTCCGTACTCCGATCGGGTCCACCTGGATTTCCTGGAGCTGTTCGACGACGTGAAGGTGATCGAGGTCCTGCAGCGAGTTCATCCTTCGCATCGCACCGCCCTCATCCTGGCCTACGTGTACGGTTTTAAGGCACGGGAGATCGCCGAGATTGCCGGTGCTCCGCTCGGTACGGTCCTCTCATGGCTCCACCGGGGCCGCAAGCAACTGGGACGCGAGCTGTGGGACTACGCGACCCGCAACAGGCTCCTCATGCCGCGTCAGGAGGCGCACGCGTGATCAAGTGTAAGGAGGCCGTGGATCGGCTCTGGTCCTATCTGGACCGCAACCTCGCCCAGGTGGAAGAGCAGGAACTGCAGGCCCACCTGGGGCTGTGCCGGCATTGCTGCGGCGAACTGGAGTTTGCCCGGCAGCTCCGCGGTCTGCTGGTGCGGCCTGGCGATGCGGCGGAGCTTCCGTCCGAGGCCCGGCTCAAGCTGGACGCGTTCCTCAAAGGGCTGGGAGAGAAACCATGAGTGACCGCGTGGCGCATCCAGTCGCTCCGACCAGCGATGACCTGCTCGGACAGGAAGCCATCAAATCATCGGTCCGTGACGCTTACCGAGCGGTGATCGGGACAATGAGCACCGTCGCCGAGCGTCTCTACGACCCCGAGCAGTTAGCCCTGCTACCGCGCGGGGCCATCGAGCAGGCGCTGGGGGTGGGTAATCCCGTCCGCGCCGCCGGGCTGCGCCCGGGAGGGGTCGTGGTTGATCTGGGCTGCGGTGGCGGGATCGATACCATCCTCGCCGCACACGCCGTAGCCCCTTCCGGCAAAGCGATCGGAGTGGACATGCTGCCGGAAATGCTGGAGGTCGCAGCGCATAACGCCGCGGAGGCCGGCGTGCGCAACGTGGAGTGGCTCTCCGGAGAGATCGAGGCCATTCCCCTCCCGGACGGCAGCGTGGATACCGTGATCAGCAATGGCGTAGTCAATCTCTCCCCCCGAAAGTCACGGGCGTTCGCAGAGATCTTTCGCATCCTGCGGTCCGGCGGGCGGATGGTGGTCGCCGACATCGTGGTGGACGAGGACCTTCCCCCGGAGATCCTGACCAACGCCGCGGCGTGGGCGGGTTGACTGTCCGGTGCCCTGGCGGAGCGTGTCTTCGTCAGCAAGTTGCAGAAGATCGGGTTCGCGGAGATTCAGCGGGGAGAGGAGCTGCCGTTCGGTGTGGATGACTGCGCGCGGTATCCACTGTTCCCACCGGAGCTCATCGCGTTGATGCGGCGGTTGATCCCACCGCTTCGACAGGCGCGGACGGCACGGTCAGTGATCTTCGCCGCCAGAAAGCCTTAGTTTCGAAGGAGATACCGATGGCCTGGATCAAGACGCTGGACGAGAGCGAGGTCGCCGGATCCCTCCGGCAGGTGTACGGAGCCGAACTTGCCCGGCTGGGATTTGTGATGGAAGCCACCAAGGCCCTGTCCATCAAGCCGGATCTCGCGGAGGCCGTCGACACGTTCACCGCCACCGTGAAGCAGGCTTCCTCGTTGACCCCGCAAGA
>CBRGMJ010000091.1:0-6129 GCA_967797525.1 uncultured bacterium
CGTCTGTCGCCCGCCGTGTACGCGAGTAACTCGGTGTCCGCGGTCGGCGTGGCGGCGCACGAGTGCGGGCACGCCCTCCAGGACAAAGAGCGCTACGCGCCGCTCGCCCTGCGGTCGGCGATCGTGCCGGTCGCGAATATCGGCACCAGCGCCGCGTGGATCCTGTTCTTCATCGGGATGCTGACCCAACGGGGCATCCTGATGGACCTGGGCATCCTGCTGTTCCTCGGTTACGTGGTCTTCGCGCTGGTGACGCTGCCGGTAGAGTTCGACGCGAGCCGTCGCGCCGTCGCAGTGCTGCAGGGCGAGGGGCTGGTCATGCCTCGCGAAGCCGAGGGCGTCCAGACGGTGTTGAACGCTGCAGCATTGACATACGTCGCCGCCGCCGCGATGGCGGTGCTCCAACTGGCACGCCTGCTGTTGATCCGCAATATGCGTGACAACGACTAGGCCCGCGCGGCCCGGGCGGGGCACACGCGCCGTCCCGACGTCAGCCCGCGAGGCCGCTTTCGCAGTTTTGCACCGGGCGGAAGCGGCCGACGCATTTGTCAGCATTCTGCTTTTTCGCACGCTCGAACGCGAACGGCTGTCCCCGGCCGACCGGGGTCTCGCCACAGCGCTCGTGCTGGGCGTCCTGCGCCACCGGGAGCGCATCGACTACGCGCTGACGCCGCTGCTGCGCCGGCCGTTGGAGAGCCTTCCGGCTGCCATCCGCACCGTCTTGCGCATGGGCGCGTATCACCTGCTCGACCTCGATCGCATCCCGAAGCCGGTGGCGGTCTCCGAAGCGGTGACCCTGGCGACGCGGCACGGGCACGCCGGAACCGCGCGTCTGGTGAACGCCGTTCTCCGACGGCTGGCCGCGGAGGGACCGCCCGCGCCGCCTGAGGCCACGGCGGACCCGGTCGGCCACTTGGCGGTGGTGTATTCACATCCCCGATGGCTCATCGCGCGCTGGATCTCGCGATGGGGCGTCAAGGAGGCGAGCGCGCTGGCCTCCTCGCACATGCAGCCGGCGCCATCGGCCATCCGCGCCAACACGCTGCGTACGACGGCCACGGCCCTGTGTGAGACGCTTCGTGAGCGCGGGATCCCGGCATCGCCGGGACTCGTGCCCGACGCCGTCCGGGTCGGGGGGCCTGTGAGTGATCGGTTGCCGCTGGTCGATCGCGGCCTCGCGGTCATCCAGGACGAGGGCGCAATGCTCGTGTCTCTCGCTGTCGGGCCTGCGCCGGGGCAGACGGTCATCGACGCCTGCGCGGCGCCCGGCGGGAAGACGACCCACATGGCGGCCCTGATGGCGGATCAAGGCCGTATCCTGGCGTGCGACGTGCACCCCAAGAAGCTACAGGCGCTGGCCGCGCGGTGCGCGTTGGTGGGCGCCGGGTGTGTTGAAGCCTATGCTCTCGACGCCCACGCGATCGGGAGCCGTTGGCCGGGTCTGGCCGACGCCGTCTTGGTTGACGCGCCGTGCTCCGGTCTGGGCACCGTGCGGCGCCGGCCCGAGATCAAATGGCGGGCCGCCGAAGCGGATCTGCCGCGCCACGCGGGGCTGCAGCGCGCGATCCTCGACGGCGCCTGCGGCGCGGTCAAGCCCGGCGGGGCTCTCGTCTACAGCGTCTGCAGCTTGGAGGCAGAGGAGGGGCCGGAGGTGACAAGAGAGTTTCTTGGGCACCACCGCGATTTCGCGTTGGCGCCTTTCCCCAACGCCTTTCCCAGGACCGTCGCCGGCCGCCAGGTTGACGGTCCTGAACGGGGCGAGGTCTTCCTCTGGCCCCACCGGCACGATACCGATGGGTTCTATGTCGCCGCCCTTCGACGGCGCTGACACCGCGACCACGCGCGGCTGTAGAATCCGGATGCTATGATCAGGAGGCCGCCCTGTGCGGCGGCCTGTGTGTACTCATGCCGACCGAGTTGATTGGGCTGACCCTCGAAGAACTGGAACAGGTGGCCGTCGGGTTGGGCGAGCCGCGGTACCGCGGCCGTCAGCTGGCGCGTTGGGTGTACAAGCGTCGGGCCGGGACATCCCAGGTCATGACCGATCTGCCGGAGCCGCTGCGCGCGCGTCTTGCTGAGGCCGTGACGCTGTCCAGGCTTCGCGTGATCGGCCGGCAGGATGCGGGCGATGGGTACACGACGAAGTTCTTGCTGGGTCTGGCCGACGGCAATACCATCGAGACCGTGCTCATGCGGTACGACGACGGGCGACGCACCGTGTGTATCTCGACGCAGGTCGGCTGCGGCATGGGGTGCACGTTCTGCGCCACCGGTCTGGCGGGGCTCACGCGCAACCTGACGCCGGGTGAGATCGTTGATCAGGTCATGCTGGCGGGCGAGCAGACCGGCGACCGCGTCACACACGTCGTCTTCATGGGGATGGGCGAGCCGCTCGCGAACTATGCGGCGACCCTGCGGGGCGTCGATCTGATGAACGCGCCCTACGGACTCGGCGTTGGCATGCGAAGCCTGACGATCTCGACGGTCGGTCTGGTGCCACAGATCAGGCGTCTGGCGGACGAGCGCCTGCAGCTGACGCTCGCCATTTCGCTCCACGCGCCGACCGACGAGTTGCGCTCACAGCTCGTGCCCGTGAACCTGCGCTGGCCGATTGCGGAGGTGGTGGCCGCCGCGCGCGACTACGCCGCGGTGACACATCGCCGGGTGACGTTTGAGTACGTACTCATGGCGGGGGTCAACGATCGCGACGAGGACGCGCGCCTGTTGGGGCGCCTACTTGTCGGAGGCGGCCTGCACCTCAACGTGATTCCGTGGAACCCGGTATTTGGGCTGCAATACCGGCGGCCGACGGTTGACGCCGTGCGTCGGTTCGCGCGTGTCGCGCGGGACGGTGGCGTGGCGGTCACCGTTCGGATCGAGCGTGGGGTCGACATCGACGCCGCGTGCGGGCAGCTGCGCCGCACACGCGCCGCGGGCGTCCCCGCATGATCGTCGGCGCCCTCATCGCCGGCCGCTACGAGATCCTCAACCGCATTGCCGACGGCGGGATGTCGACAGTCTATCGGGCCCGTCGAGCGGACGACGGCAAGATCGTCGCCCTCAAAGTGCTGCGGGAGCAATATGTGGCGGACCGCGATTTTATCGAGCGATTCATCCGCGAGGCCCGGGCCGCGCAGGCGCTGGTGCATCCCAACATCGTACCGGTTCTGGACTCGGGACAGGACGGCGACGTGTACTTCATCGCCATGGAGTACGTCGACGGTCTGGATCTCAAGTGGCACCTGCGCCGCAACGGCCGGCTTGAGGCCGCTGATGCCGAGCGTATCTCGCGCGCGGTGTGCGATGCCCTCGAATACGCGCACCGCGAGGGGATCGTCCATCGTGACATCAAACCGCAGAACATTCTCCTGGCGGCCGACGGGACGGTCAAGGTCACCGACTTCGGCATCGCCCGCGCGCTGGCCTCGGTGACGATCACGCAAGCCGGCACGGTCCTCGGATCCGTGCAGTATCTGTCGCCCGAGCAGGCGCGTGGGGCCCCGGTCGGCCGGACGTCGGATATCTACGCGCTCGGCGTGGTGCTCTTCGAGATGTTGACGGGGCGGCTTCCGTTCGAAGGCGACACGCCGATCGCCATCGCGCTCAAGCATCTTCACGAACAGCCGCCGTCACCCAGGGCGCTCGAGTCCACGGTGCCGCGCCGCCTCGAAGGCATCATCCTCAAGGCGATGGCCAAACGGCCGGAGGATCGATACCAGCTGGCCAGCGAGATGGCGGCCGATCTGGCCGGCCTGGCGGAACTGTGGACGGAGGCGATCGATGACGAAGGATCGACGCGGACGTTCGCGTTGGCGGAGACGACACCGGAACCAACGCGCCGACGCCGGGGACTCCTGCGACTGGCCGTCGTCCTGATGCTTGGTGTGGGTGTCGGGTTGTGGGCTGGCTGGCAGGCCGTCAGCGCCTATCTCAACGTCCCCGAGGTGGAGATGCCCGATCTGGTCGGCCGCACCGTGATCCAGGCCGAACAGATCGTGCGGCAGGCCGGTCTGTCGCTGGAGATCGGCGAGCGAACGTACAGCGCCACGGTGTCGCAGGATGTGGTGATCGCCCAGGAGCAGCCTGCGGGCAAGCGCGTGAAGCAGGGACGCCACGTGGGCGTCACCGTCAGCCTCGGCCCGCAGATGGCTACCGTGCCCGACCTGGTGCAACAGACCGTTCAGACCGCGCAACTGGCGCTCGACGGGCTGCGTCTGCGCGCCGTGCTGCAGGAGGCGAACGATGAAGTCATCAAGGCCGGGTCGGTGATCCGGCAGACCCCCCCGGCCGGGAGCCGCCTGCCGGTCGACTCGGTCGTGACCCTGGTGATCAGCCGAGGGCCGTCGCAGACTGAGATGCCCAACCTAGTGGGGAAGTCGCTGCCAGACGCGCGCCGGATGCTCGAAGAGCGCGGGCTCGCCATCGCGCACATGCGCACGGTGACCTCCGTCGATCGGGATCCCGGCACCGTAGTCGAGCAGGCGCCGTCGGCGGGGGCGAAAGTCCGCCCGGGCCAGGCCGTGATCACTGTGACCGTCACCGTTCGGCCGGGTGAAGAGGGTGCGCCGCCGCGCGCGCCGGTCATTACCGCCGAGCCACAGCCGGCAGAGACGCCGTCTCCGGGCGAACCGTCCCCTCGGCCCAGCCCGCGTCCCGCGACACCGGCGCCTCGCGCCGAGGTCACCCCGCGGCCGGGCCCGTCTCCGCAGCTCGGCGGTGTCGTCCGACGGACGAGACTCCAGATCGTCGTGCCGGAGGGGCCGCACTCGCAACAGGTGAAGGTCGTGATTATCGACGAGACGGGTGTGCGGACCGTCTACCAGGCCGTGCATGCGCCGGGTGATCACATCGATCAGACGGTGCGCACTCAAGGCTACGGGATCATTCAGGTGTACGTCGACAACCGTCTCGTGCAGGAGGTGCGGCCGTGAGCGTGCGGATCGCCCCCAGCATCGTGAGCGCCGACTTCGGCAGTCTGGAAGCCGCGGTGCGGGCCGTGGAGCGCGGCGGCGCAGACCTGTTGCACGTCGACGTGATGGACGGCCGCTACGTCCCACTGATCACTATCGGTCCGCTCATCGTCGAAACGCTGCGCCGCCTGACCGCGCTTCCACTCGACGTCCACCTGATGGTCGTGCAACCGGAGCGCCACGTTGAGGCGTTTGTGCGCGCCGGGGCCACGAGCATCGCGTTCCATCCCGAGACCACCGACCACCCGCACCGTCTGCTGGCGTACATCCGTTCGCTCGGCGCGCAGGCGGGTCTCGCCCTCAACCCGGGCACACCGCCTGAGGCGTGCGCGTGGGTGGCGGAGACCGTCGACTTCGCCATGGTCATGAGCGTGAACCCCGGCTACTCGGGTCAGGCGTTCATTGCCTCCGTGCTGCCCAAGATCGCGCGGGTTCGAGCCCTCGCCGGCGGCCGGCCGATCTGGATCGGCATCGATGGCGGGATCTCCGCCACGACCGCCGCTGCGGCCGCCGCCGCCGGCGCCGATACGTTGATCGCGGCGACGGCCATCTTCGGCGCTCCGGAGGGTATCGAGGCCGCGGTCCGACGGCTCCGCGCGGCCGCCGGCGCGTGAGCACGCTCTTTGTCACCCACCCTGCGTGCGAGCGCCATCAGACAGGCCGGGAGCACCCCGAGCGCCCGCAGCGGCTGACCGCCGTTCACCGTGCGGTCGAATCCGCCGGTCTCCTCGATCACCTCACGCCGCGTGAGGCGCCGGAGGTCGATCGGGATCTCCTTGAGACCATCCACGCGAAACCATACATCAGCGCGATCGAGACCCTCGCCCGTGGGGGCGGCGGCTGGCTGGATGCCGACACGGCGGTGAGCGTGGAATCGCCCGCGGCGGCGGTTCGCGCGTCCGGTGGAGCCCAGCACGCGGCCGAGGCGGTGTGCGGCGCACACTCGCAGCGCGCATTTGTCGCCGTGCGCCCACCCGGTCACCACGCGCTGCCCGACCGGGGCATGGGATTTTGCCTGTTCAACAATGCGGCGGTCGCCGCGGCCGCGGCGCGGCGCGCCGGGCGAGAGCGGGTCATGATCGTTGACTGGGACGTCCACCACGGCAACGGCACCCAGGCGATCTTCTGGCGTGATCCGTCGGTGTTTTTTGTCTCGATG
>CBRGMJ010000092.1:0-6074 GCA_967797525.1 uncultured bacterium
GCGATGTGGTGGTCTCCATACGGCCGGAAGATGTCGCCGTGACCGAGGGCGGGGAGGGCGAGGGTTGGGAAGCGACCGTCACGCAGGCGGTGTTCCTCGGTGAGTGCGTGGACTGTCGCCTCGCGGTCGGCGACCTGGAACTGCGGGCGCGGATCCACCCATCAGTCCGTGTCCGGCGCGGCGATCGGGTGCGGGCGTCATTCCGATCCGACCGGTGCGTGGCCATCCGCCTCGACGCGAGCGGGGGCACGATGTGAACGTCGTGAAGCAGGTGGGAGGGCAGGGGAACGCGATCCGGCGTGTGGGCGTCGTGGGCTTGGGACGCATGGGGTTGCCGATGGCGCGCCACCTGGCGCGCGCAGGGTTTTCGGTCGTCGGGTTCGATATCGATTCTGATCGGTGCGACGCCCTCACAGAGGCCGGGGGATCGCCGGCCGCATCGGTGGCAGGTCTCTGCCGCGAGAGCGATGCCGTGCTCGTCATGGTGGCCGATGATGCACAAACACAGGCGGTGGCGGACGCGGTCTTGGGCGTCGCAGGCGAAGGCTCGGCACTGATCATCTCGAGCACCGTCAAACCGTCGACCTCTGAGGCGGTCGCGCAGGCAGCCGCGCGGCGCGGCATCGGCGTGCTCGACGCCCCCGTGGCCAAAGGTCAGCGGGGCGCGGAAGCGGGGATGCTCACCGTGTTCGTCGGCGGGCCTCCCGCGTTGTTCGAACGGTGCCGACCCGTGTTCGCAGCGTTTGGTAGCCAGATTGTGCATGTCGGCGAGCGCGCCGGCATGGGCCAGGTGGCGAAGCTGGCGAACAATCTGCTCCTCTGGGCGGGCGTGGTCGCGGCGCACGAGGCGCTGACGTTGGGCGCGCAGTTGGGGGTCGAGCCGGCGCGTCTGCGCGAGGCGCTCCTCCTGGGCAGCGGAGACAGCTGGGTCCTGCGCGAATTGCACCTTATCAACCTGACGTGGCCGGACAAGGACCTGGCGCAGATGATCGAGGCCGCCGGCGGGCACCCGCTCCCGCTGTCGCGACGGGTGCGCGAGTTGATCGGCTCGCTGACCCGAGAGGAGCTCCGCCGGCTCTGCGGCGAGGCCAGATGATGGGTCATCCACGACGTCGCATGGAGGAGATCCACGTGAAGCAGAAGCGTAAGGTTGGTTCAACGACGGAGACGGCCACTGGTCCCGTGGCGGCGGCTCCGGGAATGCAGGCATCGGCTGCGCAATATGGGTCCGACCTCATCGTCGATCTGATGAAAGCGTACGAAATCGAATACGCCGCCCTCAACCCGGGCGCGACCTTCCGCGGGCTGCACGATTCCATCGTGAACTACGGCGGCAACCGCATGCCACAGATCATCCTCTGCAATCACGAGGAGATCGCCGTCGCCATCGCCCAGGGTTACGGCAAGGCGAAGGGCCGTCCGATGGCGGCGATCGTGCACAACGTCGTGGGGTTGTTGCACGCGGCCATGGCGATCTACACGGCGTGGCTCGACCGCGTGCCCCTCCTCTTGATGGGCGGGACCGGTCCGATGGCCGTCGAGACCCGGCGTCCGTGGATCGACTGGATCCACACCGCGCTCGTGCAGGGCAACGCCATCCGGGATTACGTCAAGTGGGATGATCAGCCGGCCAGCCTGCAGGGGACCATCGAGTCATTCATCCGGGGCTATCGTATCGCGACGACCGAACCGCAGGGGCCGATCTACCTGTGCTTTGACGCGGGGCTGCAAGAACAGAAGATGGACGGCGCCCTGCCGGTCCCCGAGCTCACCCGCTACGCGCCGCCCACGCGAGCGCAGGCCGATCCGGCGGCGCTGCACACCGCGGCGCGCTGGCTCATCGAGGCCGAGCACCCTGTGATCCTGGCCGACTACGTGGGACGCAACCCTGCGGCGGTGCCCTCGCTGGTGAGGCTCGCCGAGAGTCTGGCGCTCCCGGTCGTCGACCTGGGCAGCCGATTCAGTTTCCCCAACACGCATCCCCTCGACTTGACGGGTGCCGAGTCGGACCTCCTCGGCCAGGCCGACGTCGTGCTGGCGCTCGATGTGTTCGACATCGAAAAGGCGACCGCCACGACGGACCGTACCGCCCGGCGGGGACGCTCACAGATCGCGGCGGGCACGAAACTCGCGCACATCTCGTTCAGTGACTTCATGGTGCGCAGCTGGGTCCAGGAGCAGGGACGGCTGCAGCCCATCGACCTCCCCATCGCTGCCGACACGTCGCTCGCGATCCCGGCACTGGCCGATCTGCTGGAGCAGGCGGTGGCGGGCGACGCGGCCCTGCGCGCGCGCTGCGATCAGCGGCAGCAGCGACTGGAGCAAGAGCACAGCTCGCTGCGGAGCGGGTGGCGTGAGGCCGCCGAGCGGGCGCGCGATGAGCGGCCGATTTCGCTCCCGCGGCTCGCGATGGACCTGTGGGACACCATCAAGGACGAAGACTGGGTGCTGGTGAACCGCGAGTTGCGCGATTGGACCCGGCGGTTGTGGGAGTGGTCCGGGCGCTCGGGGGTGCCGTATGTCGGTGCCCACATGGGTGGAGGTGTCGGCTATGGCATCGGACATTCGGTCGGCGCCGCACTGGCCTACGGGGGGTCGCGGTTATGCATCGACATCCAGCCCGATGGCGATCTGCTCTACACGCCAAGCGCGCTGTGGACCGCGGCGCACCATCGCACCCCGCTGCTCATCGTAATGTTCAACAACCGGTCGTATTACAACGACGAAGAGCACCAGATCCTCATGGCCCGCGCGCGTAACCGCCCGGTCGAGAACGCCCATATCGGCCAGGCGATGGTCGATCCGCCGGTCGACTTCGCGGGGCTGGCGCGCTCGTTTGGTATCGAGGCCTGGGGCCCGGTGGAGGATCCCGGCGATCTGAAGGCAACGCTCGAGCGGGCCGTGCGCCACGTGATGCGAGAGAAGAAACCCGCGTTGGTGGACGTCGTCACACAGTCGAGGTGAGTCGACGGAACCCCGTGGAGAATATCGGCGTGGGGGAGGAGGTACCACGTGGCAGGTCGTCTTGACGCGCACCGGCGTATCGATGGGCAGCGAGAGGAGCATGTAGGAATCGTCCGCGAGCACCTCATGCGGCCGAGCGTCAGCCAGGAGAACCTCGGCGTTCGCGAATACGCTGGGTTTCTCACGGCGGCGTTCAGGGAGTTGGGATGTCACGAAGCGGAGATCTTTGAGTCTCCGAATCCGAATCTTCCGTCGGTGTGGGCGTACTACAACGCCGGCGCGCAGAAGACGCTGGCGGTGTACGGCTACTTCGATACGAACGTTGTCGGATCGGGGTGGAGCCATGCGGCGTTCGACGGCGTGATCGCGGCGCACGCACCGTTTCCGCGCGTCCTGTACTGCCGGGGCGCGAACAACAAGGCCGGCGTCGTGGCGTTTCTCAACGCCCTGCAGGCCATCAAGGCAGCAGACGGTACACTCCCAGTCAACCTGATGTTCGTGGTCGAAGGCGAGGAATTCGTCGGCAGCCCGCACATCCCGCTCATGATCGAGCGGTACCGGGACCGGCTGTCCCGGGCCGATGGGATGCTGACACCCGGTCCTGCGCAAGCGGTGAACGGCGACGTCACGCTTGCCCTCGGCAACAAGGGCTGTCTCCACATCGAGCTCGAGTGTTCGGGTGACCGCTGGGGACGCGGGCCCGTGGGGGCGGCGGTGCACTCCTCGACCCAGTGCGTCGTGGACCACCCCGTCTGGCGGTTGGTCCATGCGCTGGCGACTCTGTACGACGCCGGACACAACCGCATTCTTGTCGAGGGTTTTGACGATGGGCTGCGGGCGCCGACGGCCGAGGATCGGGAACTCATCCGCACCCTCGCGGCGCGCTACCGTGGCAAAGAAGTGAGTGTGCTTCCGGGCGCGGGGCCGGGCACGATCCCCCGCTTCATCGACGACGTGGCCGGCGAGGCGCTCTTCGAGCGTTACTGTTTCCAGCCGACCATGAACATTAATGGGCTGAGGGCCGGGTACACTGGGCCGGGCACGACTCTGTGGACGTTGCCGACCGCCGCCTACTGCACGATCGACCATCGCCTGCCGCCGGATCTCGACCCCGAAGTCTGCCGGACTAAGATCCGATCGCACCTCGATCGAGGCGGCTTTGGCGACGTCAATATCAAAGTACTCATGTCGGTCGGCGCACAGAAGTTGAGCGTCAAAGACGACCTGGCACAAGCGGCGCTACGGGTGTTCAAGTCTTGGAACATCGATCCGGCGGTCTGGCCTCGGCGTGGCGCGAGCGGCCCGACCGGGTATTTCAGCCAGATGCTGGGGGTCAAGGTCCTGGGTGCTACGGGAGTGGGCTACGCGAGCGGGCACTCCGGCCCGGACGAGTTCCTCGTGATCGAAGGCGACGGCAAGGTCGGCGGGTTGGCCGAGCTCGAGAAGTCGTACGTCGATCTCTTGTACAGTTACGCGGCCTATCCCGGGGGGTTTTGAAACGCCTAGCCAGAGAACTGCAGCACCTTGCCCTTGCCGTCGCGCACGGCCTTCTCATAGACGATCGAAGCGGCCGCGACGTCCTGCAGGGCGGTTCCGGTGCTGTCGAAGACGACCACGTCGTGGGGCGATGTTCTGCCCGGTTTTCGACCCACGATCACCTCGCCCAGCTCTGCGTAGACATCTCCTGTTGTCATGGCCCCCTGTTTCAGCGCATGGTGGAGTTCTCCCATTGTGGCAGACTGTCCCAGGATATCGACCACAACCTTGCTCACGGCCAGCAACGCGATCGAGTCCATGACCGCCAAGGGGAATCCGTTTTCCACGTCGCACAGCACGATCACCCCTTGAATCGTGGGGAGCCCGAACCGAGTCGCGTTGTGGGGGAAGTTGCCGTTGACCTTGACGGCCACGTAGCGGCTTGACGCTCCGAGCCCTCCGGCCTTGATGTGGAAGATGCCATCGGGTGCGTCGACGTGCGACACGCTTGGGTCTGGAACTCGACCTCCTCGATCGTGAGCACCTCTGCGACCTCGTGACGGGAGAGGAGCAGGGTGCCCCGGGTGCGCACGGGTCAGACCGCCTCGTAGATCGCCGCGCTGCAGGTCTTGGGGAGGAAGACGTACAACCGCTGGCGGTCGTGGTCGAAGGCCGTGGTGTGAGCGCCTTCCTCGGTGACGACCTGCTCGACACGCCTCAGCGCGCGGGTGTCGATGACATCGATGAGGCCGGGCCGGCCGATCGCGACGTAGAGACGACCGCGCTTCGGGTTGTACCATATCGCATCAGGCTCACCGGCGATCTCTGCCGACCCGCACTCACGGCCGGTCCTGAGGTCGAGGACAGACACCATTCCCCCGTCGCACGCGACAAATGCCCTGTTCTCCTCCAAATCCAGATCGAGCCCGTGCGGGCCGGCGGCCGAGACCGGCCACAGTGCTTGTTCGTCGAACGCCTCGCCTGCCAGCGCGATCACGCACGCTGGGTCGCGGATGTTCAGGAGGAAGCGATCCTCCGTTGGATCGTAAACGCACCAGCGGGGGCGGCCGGGCAGCCGCGCCTCGATGAGCACGCGGCCCAGAAAAGGATCGACGATCCGCGCCGTGTGGTCCTGGACATCGGCGACAAGGATCCGCCTCCGTCGTGAATCCCACGCCAGCCCGTTGGGTCTCTGACCGACCTGAACCTCGCCAGTGACCTCGCCCATGGTGGCGTCGATCATGAGGATCTTCCCCGCGCCTCGGGCGGCGGCAACCACGATCTCTTCATGTTGCGGGCACAGGACGCCGCTGGCCTCCGGACAGCCATCGATGGTGCGGAGGTGCGCGCCACGAGGGCCGTCAATGACTTCGATCGTCCCCAGGGTTGTATGCGCCACGAAGACGCGACCGGTGGGTTGGTGGACGTCGCCGTGATCGAATCCCCCTGACGCGTGAGGTGGGAGAGCCATTGATCCCAGGAGCTTCATCGGCGCGGGCTGCGTGTCAGTGGCCGCGCCGGTCGTCGAGACGCTTGGGAGGAGGCCGTGTACAACCCCTCAAACAAGGCGATGCCGTGGCTCTCGCGGTCGGTGTCGGAGAACGTCAACCAACCTCTTAGAATCGCATCGACGC
>CBRGMJ010000093.1:0-6073 GCA_967797525.1 uncultured bacterium
CGCGACCAGCGGGTAGACGGGAAGCACGTAGTTGGGCAGTTTCGTCCCGGCGAGAGAGTAGAGGAGTACGGTCACGCCGATCCACGACAGGATGGCCTGACTCGCGAGCGTCCCACGCCGGCGCAAATGGTAGATCGTCATCGCGGGAAGAAACGCCGACCAGGGGAATGTCCCGACCGCCAGCACGGGGAGATAGTACCACCACGGCCCGGACTGATTCTCCACAACCCCGAAGAACCTGGTCAGCAAATAGTAGCCGACGACCGATTGGAGGAAGGCCTCACCATGACGCGAGGTCTCGATGACATACCAGGGGAGGGCGATCGCCGCGCACAGTAGTGGGCCGATGAAGATTGTTGGACGCCACCGGCGCCACTCTCCGCGCAAGATCCCCAACGAGAGGAGGATCAGGGCCGGAAGGGCAAGGCCGATTGGGCCCTTCGTTAGTGTGGCCAGACCGGCCCAAACCCACGCCCACAGCTGCGGCCCACGCCGCCCGCTCGTCTGACCCACGAGGCCCATATAGAACGCTGCCAGCATGAACGCCAGCAGGGTAGGATCGAAGACCGCCAGACGCGCCTGCACCAGAAACTGGAGGGTCGTGGCCAGGATGGCGGCGGCCAGCGTCGCCGTGCGTCGGTCGTAGAACAGCGCGGCCAGGAGAAAGGTCTCGACAACGACGACCGCCCCAGAAATCGCCGACCAGACCCGGGCCGTGAATTCCGTAAACCCAAACAGACGGCCGGTGAGCGCCTGGAGCCACATGAACAGCGGCGGATGCACGAACCAGGGCCGGCCGTTGTAGTGCAAGGTGATCGGATCCCCCGTGCGGAGAATCTCGGTGGCGATCTCGGTATACTTGGCCTCGTCTTGATCCCACAACGTGCCTACGCCCAACCCGTATGTGAAGAGGAGCAGGGCCACAGCCATGATGGCGATCAGGCGCCGTGTCAAGGCCCCCTTGGCGTGACCAGGCCCGAGGCGGGGCACGGGCCGGCGGTCTCCTTTCGGATAACACGATGCCCGGCGTCCTTCCACTCCGTGCGGGCCGACGACGGAAGGATGGACGCCACCCACTCTCGATAGGCGCCGTCCGGTACGACCAGCACGAGCCGGTCGAACCGGCACACGGCGTCGCGCAACTCCGTCTGGTTGTCGATCCAGACCACCGGCCGCTGCGAATAGTAGCGGAGCGACGGAGACTTGCGCAGCCACACGGCGCCCAGCACATCATCGGGGCCGAGGCTCTGCCGGACGAAGCGCGCGATCCGCGGCATCGGTCGGTGGTGCTCGACGGCGGGCAGGAAATGGTGCACCAGAACCGGGGTGGCGACCGGCAGCATCAGCATCAGCGCGACCAGCGCCGGCACCGGGCGGCCGCGGTAGTAGAGGACCACGGCGGCGAGCGGGAACGCCGCGAAGATCGCAGCGATCACCAGCAGCGGCCCGCGGAGGCCTGCAAATTCCGCGGGGTAGCGTAGCAGTCCATAGACGCCTAGGAGACCAGTGAAGATCGCCACGGTGATGACCAGCAGACGGAACGCCCATCGCATCAAGCTCGGGGCGTCGGCAGATGCCCCCTCCAGCGCGTCGATACACAGACGGGCGATGCCGATCGCCAGGAGCGGGTACACCGGCAGGATATAGTTGGGCAGCTTCGTTGCCGCGATCGAATAGGTCAGCAGCACAACGCCCACCCACAGCAGGATCACCTGGCTGCCAAGTTCGCGTCGCCGGCGCAGGTGGTAGACAATCGCCGACGGCACGAACGCGGTCCATGGGAACGTCCCGGCCATGAGCAGCGGCACATAGTACCACCACGGGCCCGGTTGCTCGTCCACCACGCGGTAGATGCGGCCCACCACGTTGGAGCCGAGCGCAGCGTGCAGGAACGTCACACCGAAGCGGAAGGTCTCGACCACGTACCAGTTCAAACCAATGATCGCGTAGAGCAAGACACCCCACAGCGGGACCTTGCGCCAGCGCCCGCCCTCACCGCGGATCAGCCACAGGAGCGCGACCACCGTGGCGGGGAACACCAACCCGATCGGGGTTTTGGCGGCCGTCGCGCACCCCGCCCACACCAGCGCCCACCCATACGCCCGTCGCGCCGACGCGGCATCGCCGGCGTCCTGCCCGACCAGGACCATGTGCAAGGCGAGCAGCATGAAGGCAACCAGCAACGCATCTAACACGGCCACGCGTGAGAGCACGAAGAACTCCATCGTCGTGGCGAGCATCGCGGCGGCGATCAGTGCCGTCCGCGAGCCGTAGAGGCGCTGAGCAATCAGAAATGTCGCGGCGACGCTCGTCGTGCCGGAGACGGCGGACCAGACACGCGCCGTGAACTCGCTGAAGCCCACAAGCCGGCCGGTCGCGGCCTGCAGCCACATGTAGAGTGGCGGCTTGTCAAACCACGGCTGGCCGTCGATGCGCAGGGTGAACGGGTCGCCGGTCGCCACAATGTCGACGGCGACCTGGGCGTACCGAGCTTCGTCCTCGTCCCACAGGGTGCCGCCGCCCAGACCGTAGCTAAACAGCGTGAACGCCGCCAGGGTCAGCAGCACGAGTCGCCGCGAATCAGGCACGAGCGTTACCGTGCCGAAGAGGGACGCGCAGGCCGGAAGGCGTTCACCGGGAGCGCCAGAGCAGGTACGAGCCGGTCGCGGCGACGAGAAGGTTTGGAGTCCATGCGGCCCAAAACGCCGCGATGCGCCCGCTTTCGCCGAGCGTGAGTGTGATCGAAATCATCACATAGTAACAGAGGAGTACCACGACGGTTAGTCCGAAACCGATCGATCGCCCGGAGCGATGCGGCCGCAGCCCCAGTGGCACGGCTAGGAGGGCGAAGATGACGCTGCTGGTGGGGAGCGCCATCTTCGATTGCAGGGCGACCATGTGGCGGAGGGCGCCCTCGCCCGCGGCTCGAAGGGCGGCGATCTGCTGGCGCAGCTCGCGAATCGTCATCTCGTAGGGGTCGCGCCGCGGCGGCGCGATCTGCCGGGGTGCGCGCTTCATGCGAACCCTAATCTCATCGAACGTGCTCTGCACGCCGGTGCGTACTAGATAGATCGTGCCGCCCCGCAATACCCACCAGCCGCCCTCTTCGTAGCGCGCCGCCCTGGCCTCGATCACGCGCAGCAGCAACCGGTCATCCTGAAACTGGCTGATGACCACTCCGGTCATCGTGCCACTCTGGGGGTTCAATTCTCGCGCGTAGAATACCGAATCCAGGTCATCAACCCGCTCTCGAAACAAGACGTTGTGCTGTATCTGCGGCGAGGGAGCGCGAACCACCTCGCTCAGCGTGGTGCGGTATCGCGTCTCGGTGTTCGGGACGACAAACTCGTTGATCGTCAGGGTCATCAGCGTCACCGCGACGCCGGCCGCCACGACCGGTGCGGCCACGCGGGCGAGACTCCACCCGCTGGTGCGCAACGCCGTCACCTCGTTACGGTCGGACAGACGGCCAAAGGCCAACAGCACGGCAAACAGCGTCGCGAAGGGCAGGCTGTACGTCCCGACGAGCAGCGGCGCTTTTAGCACCAAGAGCTCCAGATTCGTCCGGAGGCCGAGTTGCGTCTCCGATGCCAGGCGCGCGAGAAAAAATACTTGGGGGAGCAAGACGATGGAGGTGAAGAGCCCGAGACCGAGCAGGAACGTTTCGCCGACTTGGCGCAGGATGTAGCGATCGATCAGGGGCATGTTTAGAGTCGGAATCGCTCGCCCAGGTAGAGGCGCCGCGCGTCTTCGCTGGCCATGATCTCGTCGACGGTTCCCGTGAGAAGGATCCGACCCTCGTGGATGATTTCAGACCGATCGGTGATCGCCAGTGTGTCGCGCACGTTGTGGTCGGTAATGATCACACCCAAACCCCGGTCGCGCAACTGCACGACGATCTCCTGGATCTCCGACACCGACTTCGGGTCGACGCCGGTGAAGGGTTCGTCCAGGAGCATGAATGAGGGGTTCATCGCGAGCACCCGCGCGATCTCAACGCGCCGCCGCTCGCCGCCCGACAGCGTGGCGCCCAATTGCGTGCGAGCCCGTTCCAGATGAAACTCTTCGAGTAGCCGCGTGGTGATCTCCGACCGCTTGTCTTCTGGGCTGCCGTTCGCCTCGAGGACGACTTGAATATTCTGCTCGACGGTGAGGCCGCGGAAGATGGACGGCTCTTGGGCCAGGTAGCCGATCCCGCGTCTGGCCCGCAGGTGCACCGGCAGATGGGTGATCGGCAGATCGTCGAGCCAGACGTCTCCCGCCTCCGGTCGGATCAGACCGACCATGATGTAGAATGTCGTCGTCTTTCCGGCGCCGTTGGGGCCAAGCAGCCCCACGATCTCACCCCGTTCGACGCTGATATCGACGCCGTCGACGACCGTGCGATCACCGTACCGTTTGAGGAGCCCTTTGGCGGCCAGCATGCTACGGCTTCGTCGCTGTCATCGTGGGGGTGGAGTCGCGGTGGGGTCCGGCGAGGTAACAACCACGCGTGACGCCCCGCGCGCGGTGATTCGCTGACCGTCCAGCGTCGTCTCGATCACATCGGCCGTCAGGCGGTCGGCCCCTCGATCAACGCGCGCATTGCCTGTCAACACGGCCACTTGAGCCCTCAGCGACACGTCCGCGCGCTGAGCCTGCCCCGTCAGGTCACCGCGCCGCAACCGGACCGACCCCTCCGCCCGCACGGTCTCAGTGTCGAGAGACATGATCAGGACATCCGCGGTCATCACGCCGTCCCCAAACCGGAGTTGTGGCTCGCCGGTTACCACGGCTGCCTTGGTGCCGTCATCATACTCGCCGCGCCGCCCGCTGACCGTCCATGCCCCACGGACGATCGTCACGCCGCCCGAAGCCGTGAAACGCCGCGTTCGCAGCGACCCTGACACTTCGGGAGTCAAGAGTGTCGTCGGCAGCTGCTCCGCGGACGCACCCTGGGCGACGCTCGTCATCCGCACGTTGCCACGAGCACTGACCGACTCGTCGTCGAGCCGGTATTCGGCGGCGTCGGCACGGATCGTGACCCCCTGCTCAACGGCCTCCACGGCGCCTTCCGTCGTGAGGACCCGCGTTCGCCGATCGTAGCGCGCCCGGAGCGCCTTGATGACCGTCCGGCCCCGGGTGACCACCAGCGGCGAACCCTCCATCCGCGTGATGCCCGTCGCATCGTCGAGCTCGGCGAAGGTCACACCGGTTACATCGATCGGCATTGTCTGGACCGGCGGGGACGTCTGGGCGGTGGCCGGCGCGGCCCACCACGCGCCCACTGCCAGCGCGATCGTGAGACCTGCGAGGCCCGCACCCCTACTCAACGACATCGACGCGGACGTTTCCCTCCAACTTCGCGTTTGTCAGCTTCAGGTCGGTGGTCACCCGATCGGCGCGCACGGTCAGACCCTTCTGGCGGAGAACGACGGCACCGACTGCTTTGATCATGTGCGTCTTCATGTGCCAGGTGACCTGTCGCGCGTCGATCGTCCGCCCCGACGTGGCCGCCGCGTGCACGCCGTCTACCAGCGCGACGTTGCGCGTCTGGATATCGAAGACGCCCCGCGGCGCGGTGAACGTCACGACGGGTTCGCCCTTCTGGAAGTATATGCCCCGTACCTTCGTCAGTTGGGCGGTATTCGACGAACTGTCGACAACGACGACGTCCGCGTGAATCTCCCATTGCTTCCTGCCCTTGTCGTCCGCCGTCGTAATCGTCGTTTGCTCGGCTTCGACGGCGGGGATCTGGCCGCCCCGGGACGTTGGCGTCGGCTGCGGCGTCGCGGCCGTACGGCGCAGGACCGGCGTCGCCTGCGGCTCTCCCGTCGGACCACGGAGCAATACCCAGAGGACAAACAGGATCGCGGCGGCGAACGCGCCGCCGAGCACCCGTCGACCGCGCCCGGACATCGTCAGTCGGCCTCCGCGTGCTCCATCCTACTGGACCGCAACGGCCGTCTTCAAGGGAACGCCGCCGAGCGCCGCCAGCACCTCGGCGGCCGCCCGCCGCGGCGCGCCCGGTTCACCCAGCATCGCGGCCAGGGTCCGCTGCTGCTCTGTTTGTGCGCGGGTAAGCGAAGTGCCG
>CBRGMJ010000094.1:0-6057 GCA_967797525.1 uncultured bacterium
ACCGTACGACACCGCCAGCGGCCCGGTGAGGATCGCCACCGCGAGCACGACTGCCGACACCGCGACGGCGAGCCCGGTCACGAGTGTGTTGCGGCGGGTCTCCACCTGTTGAGGGTGTGGCGCGCCCGCTACCGCGTCGAGCATCCGTCTGTACTGCCGCAGCCGGCGGAGTTCGTAGATTGAGCGGGTGCCCGCCCGGAGCGCCCGCAGCTCTTTGACGACCTCACGCTCGATGGTCTCCCAGGCATCCTGCCAGGCACACCAATCGAGCGCCGAGGCAGCGATCGGTCCCCGGGGTTCCTCCTGCAGCAAGACGCCTTGGTCGTTGAAGAGCCGTTGCGCCCCCTCGACGTCCTCCAGCCGATAGCCACAGGGCAGCACGGGGCGCTTCCGTGACACGATCCAGGTCCACATGGTCTCTCAATAGGGAGTATGCCCCTGGGCAGGGCGAGTAAGACGGCCGTGCACCCGCCTTCGACAACCATCCCCCGAGCGGTGTTCGCGTCGCCGGCTCCAGCCAGGTGTCCCTGCGGCACACGGGAGCGCTGACGTACCGTTGCTCCCTCCCGGGCCTGGCGGGGTTGGTCAGTTCCCGTTGCACAGGACCCGGCCTTCCTCGCTGCGTGCGCGGGCCTGGCCCCACGAGATGGCGCCTCTAGACGGGAGTTCAGCCCCGCTGTAGCGGATTGCGGGTGACAGGGAACCGCTAGCTCCCCACCTAGCACGGCCAGAAGCATCATATCATGAGCCGAGTGGTGGCCTGCACCTGATTAGGGCCAGAATAGGGAGGTCGCGTGATGCCTGCTCGCATTGACCGCCGGGATTTTGGAAGGTGGATTCTCGCTGCTTTCGCGACGGCTGCCGCCTGGGCGCTGTCAGGGCAAGAGCCAGCGCGTGGTCTCGTGGCTGCGGCTCCTCGGCCCGTACCGTCCGGCCGGGAGGCCTTCGTGCAGCGCGCTTTCGAGATGCGCCGCATCGCCATCGAAACCGGCGATCAACCCTTTGGGGCGGTCGTCGTCAAGGACGGCCGGATCGTAGGAGAGGCGCCGAGCCGGGTGATCGTAAATCGCGATCCCACCGCCCACGCGGAAATGGAGGCGATCCGCGACGCGGCCCGCCGCCTGGCGATGCGTGATCTCAGTGGGTGCGAGATGTACTCGTCTTCTCGGCCATGCCGGATGTGCGAGCCCGCGGCCTACTGGGCCAATATCTCGCGACTGTACTACGGCAGCCCTGTGACCGATGGCGGCGCGCCGCAGCACGGGTGTTAGGCAGGATTTTGCCGCACCCTGCGGAACCTGCGTCGTTACATCGCGCACCGGAGGCAACCATGGCAGGTCCCGAGACGCTCGTTGAGCGGCCTTGGCACAAGTTCTACGAGCCCGGCGTCCCGCGCACTCTGGAGTTGCCTGCGCACCCCGTTCACGGCTTCCTCGCGCACAGCGTCAAGACGTATCCCAATCAGGACGCCCTGATTCAAGTCGGCCCCAACTTCGACCGGCGCATTACCTATGCGCGGCTCGACGAGCTGAGCGACCGGTTCGCCCGCGCGTTGATCGACCGCGGCTTGAAGCCCGGCGACCGCGTTGCCATCATGCTCCCCAACTGCCCGCAGTACGTCATCGCGGCCTTTGGGACCTGGAAAGCCGGTGGCGCGTTGGTACAGGTCAACCCGCTCTACAAAGGACGGGACCTGGCGTTCAATCTGAAGGATTCGGGTGCGAAGGTCGCGGTCACACTGTCGAGACTCTATGGGAGCTTTGGTGAGGTCCGCGCGCAAACGGACGTGCAGACCGCGGTGGTCACTAACCTGCACGACTTCTTCCCGACCAAGTGGCGGCTGTTGTATGGGCTCTTGAAGGCGAGGAAGGAAGGAGACGTCATGCCCGCCGGCCCGGGGATCGTGCCCTTCATGGACATGCTCGGCGCGCCCCGGCTCGACCAGCGCCCTGTCGTTAATCAAGAAGACGTCGCGGTGCTGCAGTACACGGGTGGCACCACAGGCGTGCCGAAGGCGGCGACGCTCACCCACCGCAACCTGGTCAGCAACTGCCTGCAGTGCCGCAGTTGGTTGACCGACGTCAAGGAAGGCCAGGAGCGCATCCTCTCGGTGGTACCGTTCTTCCACGTGTTTGGGATGACCGTGTGCATGAACCTGTCGGTGGCCATCGGCGCGGTGAACATCATGTTGTTGATGAAGCTCTTCGACGTCAAGACCGTCGTCGAGGCCGTGCCGAAGTACCGACCCACCATCTTTCCCGGCGTCCCGGCGATGTATCTGGCCATCAACCAACTGCGCGATGTGGAGAAGTACAACCTGAAGTCGATCCGGGCGTGCGTGTCGGGATCGGCGCCCCTGCCCGCTGAGGTCCAGCGACGGTTTGAGGAGCTGACGGGCGGGCGGATCACCGAGGGTTTTGGGATGTCCGAAGCCTCCCCGCTGACCCACGCCAACCCCGTCTACGGCACGCGCAAGGTGGGCTCGATTGGGATTCCTGTGCCGTCGACCGATGCGAAGATCGTCGACGTCGAAAGCGGTACGCGTGATCTGGGTCTCGACGAAGTCGGTGAGCTCGTCGTACGCGGCCCGCAGGTCATGAAGGGGTATTGGAACAACCCCGGCGAGACCGACCAGACCCTCCGCAACGGCTGGCTTTACACGGGCGACATCGCCAGGATGGATTCAGACGGCTACTTCTTCATCGAAGATCGCAAGAAGGACATGGTCATCATCGGCGGGTTCAAGGTGTTTCCGCGCGAGATCGAAGAAGTGCTGTACACACACCCCAAGGTGAAAGAGGCTGCCGTCGTGGGCGTCAAGCACAAGATCCGCGGCGAGGTGCTGGTGGCCCACGTCGTGCCGAGGAACGGCGGAGACGAGCGGACGTTCAAGCGTGAGTTGCGGGACTACTGCGCGCAGCAGCTCTCCACGTACAAGGTGCCGCGGCGGTTTGAGATCGTCACGGAGATCCCCAAGACGTTTCTCGGGAAGGCGCTGCGTCGCGACATCCGCGACCGCGAACAGCAGAAGGACGACACCACCGACCAGGAGTAGTCTGAGCGGGTGCGCTTATGGACTATGGAGCACCCTCATGCGCTGGGGCGGCCAGTAGATCAGTACCGCCTGGCCGACCACCTGACTCCGCTTGAGGAACCCAAACGCGCGGCTATCCTCGCTGTTGTTGCGATTGTCACCCAGCACAAAGTATGAACCATCCGGCACGGCCTCGGGCCCGTAGTCACCTGAGGGCTGCCCATTGATGTAGACTTCCTGGACGGAACTATTGTTGATGTGCAGATGCCCGTTGCGGATCTCCACACGGTCGCCGGGGAGCGCGACGATGCGCTTGATGTAGTTGCGGCTGGGATCGCGTGGATAGTGCAGGACGATCACGTCGCCCCGCTGCGGCTCGCGGAACCGATAGATGAATTTGTTGACCAGCACCCGGTCGTGGGGCAGCAGCGTGGGTTCCATCGAGTATTGCTCGACCTGAAACGCCTGGGCGACCGACACCATGACGAGCTGAGCCAGCAGGAACGCGATCACCAGGGTCTTGGCGAAGTCGAGCGCGCCGCGCCCGGCCCGCCGCCAACCCGCTCCAGCGATCACCTTCGAGGTGGGTAGCGGTTCGGTCTCAACTCCAGACGTCGTGCGGCGATCCTCTGACATCGCGTCTCTCCGACCCTCAGGGTGGTGGCTGGCAGCGTCCATGGCGGAGGGGGTGGGATTTGAACCCACGAGGCGGGTTTCCCCACCTACACGCTCTCCAGGCGTGCCGATTCGGCCGCTCTCGCACCCCTCCGCGGCCCATGGCACCCAGTATACCTTACGTCGGGCCGAACCGGTATCCGAACCCGCGTACCGTGACGATGATCCTGGGATCCCCGGGGTCGCGTTCGACCTTGTTTCGCAGCATGTGGACGTACTTTTTCACGTCCTCGGCCGCGGCGGCGTCGCGGTCGGGCCACACGGCGGCCAGGATCTCGTCGGTTGAATAGACCTTGCCCGGTTTTGACGCCAGCAGCCGCAGTAGCTCGTATTCCTTCTGAGAGAGGGCGATCCCCTCGCCGCGGACGATCACCTCTTTGCGCTCGTCATCGATGACGAGCTCCTCGGTGCGGATCACCTGCGGCACCGTCGCCTGGTACCGGCGCATGACGGCGCTGATCCGGGCATCGAGTTCGCGGAGGTCGAACGGTTTCGTCACGTAGTCGTCGGCGCCCAGGTCGAGCCCCGCCACTTTGTCCTGCGCCGCATCCCGCACTGTCACCATGATGACGGGCACCCGGCTGAACTTGCGGACGGCGTCGAGCACCGCCCACCCATCGAGTTCGGGCAGGTTGACGTCAAGCAGAATCAAGTCGGGCGAGACGGAGACGACCGCCGTGAGCGCCCGGCTGCCGTCTTCGGCCGCTGAGACCTCATGGCCCTTGGCGCCGAGGTATTTCATCAGCAGTTCCCTCGACCGGGCGTCGTCTTCCACCACGAGGATCTTCATCCGTCGCTCCCTTTTGGCACCGTGAAGTAGAATGTCGTCCCGCTGCCGCCGCTCTCGAACCAGATCCGGCCGCCCAACAACTCGACGTAGCGCTTCACGACGGCCAGACCCAGACCGATCCCGTCGATCTCGCGCTTTCCGGCGTGACCGGCCCGCCTAAACGGTTCGAAGACTGCACTGCCGTCTTCCGGCGCGATCCCCGGACCAGTGTCGGCTATCGCAAATGTCACCTGTCCATTGTCGAGCGACGTCGTCACGGTAATACGTCCGCGTGGCGTGTACTTCAACGCGTTGTGCAGCAGGTTGATCAGAATTTGGCGCAGCATCGTCTCGTCGGCACGCACGGTCGCCGCGCCGTCCGTGCGCACGTCGATGGGCAGCCCCTTGGCCCTCGCAACGTGATCGACATTTTGGCGGGCCGCTTCCAGGGCCTCGGCGATCTTGACCTCACCGATCTGCGGGACGATGCCACCCGCCTCCAGCGCCGAGTAGCGCAGGATCCCTTCGATAAGGTGGAGCAGGTGATCACCCGCCGCCAGGATCGCGTCGAGGTCCTTGCGTTGTGCGTCGGTCAGCGGCCCATCGATGCCTTCGAGCACGAGTTGCGCATACGCTCGAATCGCGTGCAGCGGTGTCTTCAACTCGTGGCTCATCGCCGCGGAGAACTCGTCCTTGATGCGGTTCGCCTTGCGTAACGCCTCGTTCACCTCGGCCAGCTCACGATTGATCCTGGCGAGCTCGAGGTCGCGCACCTCGATGGCCGATGCCATCGTGTTGAATTCTTCGCTCAGGAGCTGGAGCTCATCGCTCATCCGGGCTTCGACGCGCGCGGAGTAGTCACCGCCCCTCAGCCGGCGAATGGCGCCGGTCATGCGGTCGACGGGTCCGAGGATCGCGCGTTGGAGCACGAACGCCGCGATAATGCCGGCTGCCACGAGGCCAAGGCTGGCCACCGCAATCAGGCGGGTCTCCATCCTGATGCGCGCGTAGACGCCGGCCAGCGGAAAACCCACGCGCACATATGTCTGCTGGTCGAGCGTAAACTCCGGGATGGCCCGCAGGAGGTCCAGATAGGGCACGCCTTCCGGCGTGAGCCGCTCGACGATGACCAGCGGCTGGCCGATTATCTCGATTGGCCCAGCGAGGTCGGTCCGTCCGTCAGTGAAGCGCAGTGTTCCGTCCCGTACGATTTGCGCGTAGAGGACCGTGCCGGCTACGAGCCGGCGCGTCAGCCGGCTCGTCGTGGGAGACTCGGTAATGCCTTCCGGTGTCACGATGAAGCGGCCGGCCTCGCGCGCGAAATCCTCGACGACGACTTTGGAGCGGATCCGCACCTGTTCGAGCACCGCTTCGCGCAGCCGCCGGGTGGCCAGCGCGCCAAACGTCGCGGCAAATAAGACCGTCAGGCCGACGAAGGCCAGAATGAACTTGACCTTCAGGCTGATGCGCGTCACGTCAACAGTATACCCGCACAAAAGCGGCGGGAGGCGCGCCGAAGCGCGCCTCCCGGGGGTCGCGCGGCCGATCGGGGGTGCCGATCGATGCCGGAGCCGCGCGG
>CBRGMJ010000095.1:0-6057 GCA_967797525.1 uncultured bacterium
ACCTTGCTCATGAACGCGTCGTCGACCGTGATGCGGTCCTTGGCGAAGGGCTTGCGAAAAGGTGTTTCTCGAGAAAAGGGATGAAGCAACCCCTCCAGGTCGGGCCTCTGCACCTCGAGTTCGGCCATCGAACGTATGTCATGGGCATCCTCAACGTGACTCCGGACTCGTTCGCTGGCGACGGGGTGACGGAGCTAGACGTCGCGGTGGCCCATGGACGGCGACTCCTCGCCGAAGGCGCGGACGTGATCGACGTCGGCGGGGCGTCGAGCCGTCCCGGCGCGGTGTCCGTGTCGCTTGCGGAAGAACTCGGTCGCGTGATACCGGTGGTGGAGCGACTGGCGGGCGACAGTGGGGCCGTGGTGTCCGTGGACACGACGAAAGCCGAAGTCGCCCGGCGAGCGCTGCGCGCGGGTGCCGTGATGATCAATGATGTCAGCGCCTTGCGTGCGGACCCGGAGATGACCCCGGTGATCGCCGAGGCCGGCGTCCCGGTCGTGCTCATGCATGCGCGATCTCAGCCGCCGGGACAGGCTTCTGCCGGTGCGGACATCGTGGCCGAAATTCAGTCATTCCTCCTGGAACGGATCGAGGTGGCGATCGCGGGAGGCGTCTCTCGCGATCGTTTGCTGATCGATCCGGGATTCGGCTTTGGGAAGACCGTGAAGGAGAATCTCGACCTCCTTCGTCGACTCGGCGAGTTCCGCGCGTTGGGTCGACCGATCGTCATCGGGACCTCCCGAAAAGGCACCATCGGCAAAGTGCTCGGGGGTCTTCCAGTCACAGAACGACTGGAAGGCACGGCCGCGACGATGGCCGTGGCCATCACGCAGGGAGCGGATATCATCCGGGTCCACGACGTCGAGGCAATGATCCGCGTCGCTCGGATGACCGACGCCATCGTGAGGGGCAGTTAAGGATCAATCGACCATGCCCCGCGTCCTTCTTGGTTTAGGCTCGAACCAGGGTGATCGCATGGCCGCCCTTCTCGAAGCGGAGCGGAGACTCACCGCCGTCCCCGGCATTCGCATCCTCGAGCGTTCATCTGTCTACGAGACCGAGCCACTGGGGATCGCCGATCAACCGTGGTTTCTGAATCAGGTCTTATCCGTCGAGACGACGCTGGGACCGCTCGTACTGTTGGACACGGTACAAGGGGTGGAACGGGACCTCGGCCGCATTCGGTCCGTGCACTGGGGGTCGCGCATCATCGACATCGATATTCTCCTGTATGGGCACGAAACCGTCTCGTCCGCCCGTCTTACGATCCCTCATCCGGAGCTCCCAGGGCGGCGATTTGTCCTGGTGCCGCTTGTCGAGCTCGAACCCGAGGCGCGACTTCCAGATGGACGCAGGGCGCGGGATCTCCTCGATGCGCTTGAACAGGGCCCAGAACGCGCGGTCCAGGAAGTGAGGATGTATACGGCTCGGGACGGCGACATCCCTCGCCAGAGGTGACGCCGGCAGCCCCGGGAGGGAGTCGCACCCCCCGGCGAGAACTCTCTCTTCTTGCAATTCGATCCCAGCCTACGGGAGGAGACAGCGAATGCGTAGACTATGGCTTGCCTTACTCCCCGCAGTGCTCGTGGCCACCCTAATCGGCCTACCCTCGTTCGCACAGCAGACCGGCGGCACGTTGACCATTGGTCGGGGCGCCGATGCCATCACGCTGAGCTACTATGCCAACGCGGCCCCTGACTCGGAAGTCATTGCGCACATCAACGAAACGTTGTTCAAGCTGACCCCGGACGGCAAGATCGAACCGCGGCTTGCCGAGTCGCACACCCTATCGCGTGACGGTAGGACCCTGACGATCAAGCTGCGCCGGGGTATCCGCTTCCACGACGGCACGCCGTTCGACGCCCAAGCGGTGAAGTGGAACCTCGACTACTTCCGCGAGCCGAACAACCGCATCGGGTATCGCTTCCTGGTGAGCGAGGTCACCAGCGTCGACATCGTTGACCAGTACACTGTGCGGCTCGTGACCGGCCGGCCGTTTGCGCCGCTCGTGGCGCACCTGACGCACGACTTCATCGCGATGCACAGCCCCACGGCCGTCGAGAAGGCAGGCGGTATGCTGCCCCCGCTGGGCATGCCGTACGGCCGCTCGCCGGTCGGCACCGGGCCCTACAAACTAAAGGAATGGACCCGCGGGGATCGTCTCGTGCTTGAGCGCAATGCCGACTACTGGGGCCCCGAGAAGCCGGTGCTCGACCAGATCGTGTGGCGGGTGATCCCGGACGACGGGGCGCGCGTGCTCGCGCTGGAGGGCGGGCAGATCCATGTCGCCGCGCGAATCCCTCCACGCGACACCTCACGCCTGGCCGTGAACCGCGACGTGCGCGTGGACCGCACCAGCAGCCTGCGCACCATCTACATCCTGTTCAACAATCAGCGTAAGCCGTTTACCGACGCGCGCGTGCGCCAGGCGTTCAACTATGCTATCAACAAGAGAGCCATCGTGCAGACGATCATGGGCGGCGCGGCACGCGTATCGGACGCGCCGATCTCTCCTGGCATCGTCGGGTACTCGTCGGTGATGACTTACCCCTACGACGTCAACAAAGCGAAGGCGCTGCTGGCCGAGGCGGGGTTCCCCCAGGGCCTGAGCGTCACGTTGCACCACCCGACGGGACGCTACGTCCAGGACGCGGCCGTCGCGGCGGCGGTGCAGTCACAACTTCGTGAGGCCGGCATCAACGCGCGGCTCGTGACGATGGAGTGGGCCACGTACTTGCAGGTTACGGGGCGTCCGGTTGATCAGACCGACATCGAGGCGGCCATGCTCGGATGGGGCACCGTGACGGGCGACGCCGACTACGGCCTGTATGGCCTGTTCCATAGCACCCAGTGGCAGCCGGCCGGGAACAGCCGGTTCTTCTACAAGAACACGCAGGTCGACAGCCTGCTCGACCAGGCCCGCGCCATCACCGATCCGGCGAGGCGGGCCGCCACTTACAAGCAGGCGATGGATATCATCATGAACGAAGCCCCCTGGCTGTTCCTGCACAGCGAGTCCCAGATCACGGGGCTGCGCCGTGAGGTCCAGGGGTTGGTCGTGCATCCGACGGAGCGCATTCTCGCGGGCGCGGCGAGGCTGAGCCGGTAGGACCCGGCAGGGGACACGGTGGATATGGAGCTAGGGGCTCGATGCCCCTAGCTCCAGCGTTGCGTGGACGTCTCGGACGATGCTCCAGTATCTGATCAAACGGGTGATGTTGGCCGCCCCTGTGCTGCTCGGTGTCTCCATCGTCGTCTTTACGATCATCCGGTTGATCCCCGGCGACCCGGCGCAGGTGATGGCCGGGCAGAACGCGACGCGGGAAGTGGTCGAGGGAATCCGCAACACGCTGGGGCTGGACCGTCCCATCGTCGTGCAGTTTGGTATCTTTCTCCGCAACGCGGCCCGTGGAGATCTGGGGCGTTCATTGTTCAACGGCGCGCCCGTCGTAGAGGAACTGGTCCAACGCTTTCCGCGCACCATCCGTCTGGCCGTCGCCAGTATGCTCGTGGCGTCGCTCATTGGGATCCCCGCGGGCATTCTCTCGGCCACCCGTCACCTGAGCTGGGTGGATTCCATCGTCATGGTCCTCGCGCTGGTCGGCGTGTCCATGCCGGTGTTCTGGCTTGGCCTCAATCTGATCCTGGTGTTCGCGGTGCGGCTGCGCTGGCTGCCGGCTATCGGGCATGAGACCGCGCTCCACCTCATCCTGCCTTCGATCACGCTGGGTGTGGCGTCGGCGGCGATCATCGCGCGCATGACACGCTCGGCGATGCTGGAGGTGCTGCGGCAGGAGTATGTGCGCACCGCGCGGGCGAAGGGCGTCGCGGAATCCTCCGTGATCCGGCGACACGCCCTGCGCAACGGGCTCATCCCGGTCGTGACGGTCGTCGGCCTGCAACTGGGGACGCTATTGTCGGGGGCGGTGCTTACCGAGAGCGTGTTTGCGTGGCCGGGCGTCGGCCGGCTGTTGGTGGATGCCGTGCTGGCGCGCGACTACCCCGTAATCCAGGGCGCCGTGTTGCTCATCGCCACGACGTTTGTGTTTCTCAACGTCCTGGTGGACATGCTGTATGGCGCGCTGGATCCGCGAATCAGGTACGAGTGATGGGGACGGTCTGGCGCCATCTGCGCCGCAACCGACCCGCGCTGGTGGGGCTGGCCGTCCTGTCGCTCTTCGCGCTGAGCGGCCTGCTCGCGTCCTGGCTGGCGCCATACGACCCTCACCGCTCCAATCTGGAAGGGAGTCTGGCGGCCCCAAGCGCCGGCCATTGGCTCGGGACGGACGAGCTCGGTCGAGACATCCTCAGTCGGCTCATTCACGGGGCGCGCGTGTCGATGGTGATCGGCACCATCTCGGTGAGCATTGGTGTGGCGGTCGGCGTACCGGTCGGGCTCTTCGCCGGGTACTTCGGTGGGCGTTTCGACTTGTTGTCCCAACGCGTGATCGATGTGCTCCTTGGGTTTCCGAGCATCATCCTGGCGATCGTGCTCGTGACCGTGCTTGGTGTGGGGCTCGTGAACGTTATGATCGCCGTGGGTATTGTCTCGGTGCCGACCTATGCCAGGCTGATTCGCGGTCAGGTGCTGTCGCTCAAGGCGCGTGAATTCGTGGAGGCCGCGCGCGCGCTCGGGGCGGGCACGGCCCGCGTCGTCTTCCGGCATGTCTTCCCCAACACGATCAGCGTGCTGATCGTGCAGACCACGTTGCAGGTGGCCAGCGCTATCTTGTCCGCGGCGGCGCTGGGGTTCCTCGGGCTGGGCGTGCAGCAACCGACCGCGGAGTGGGGCGCGATGCTCAGCACGGCGCGCCAGTACATTCAGCTGGCGCCGCACACGCTCATCTTTCCGGGGCTCGCGATCATGCTGACGGTGCTGGGCTTCAACTTGCTTGGAGACGGCCTGCGCGATGCGCTCGACCCGCGCATGACGCTCTAACTGATGCCGACGCGCTAGCCGCGCCGTTTGGAAGGAGCACGCAGATGCGTACGTTTTACCAGCGAATCACGGCCATCGTGGTGGTCGCTGCCCTGACGGGGCTCCAGGTCGTCCTACCGGGGGCCGCCCTGGCCGACATCGGCGACATCTCCGTCGGCGGTGTCTGGGTTTGTCGTCTGGGGCGAGGGGCGGCCGGGCTGACGCTGGAGCAGCGCGTCGAGCAGATCCACCAGCGCATTGTCGACGTGTTGAGCCTGCCCGAACTCACTCGACGCCAGATCGCCGTGGAGGTTCGCGCGGTTGGAGACAGCGCGGCGATCGTCGCGGCCGATATTACGATCATGATGGTGACGCCGGCGGACGCCGCGGGCACGGGCGTGCCCGTGTACGAGGTCGCCAACCAATGGGCCGCCCGGCTGGTTCAGGGGCTGCGGAACGCGCTGCCCGGCCGGGAGGTGATCGCCAGGATGTACGCGCCCCGGCCCGCCATTCGCCCGGAGGAATCGCAGCGTCTCGTCGAGATCAGTTGGTACTGGCAGGGCACGTGGATGGGCGACGGCAGTCAGGTCACGCCGGACGATCCCGGACGATACACCGTGCAGTTCTCCCGGGATGGCCGGGTTGCCGTGCGCGCCGACTGCAACCGCGGGGCGGGGACGTACGACCGCCGCGGTCAGGCCCTCACCGTCTCCGTTCAGGCTCTCACCAGGGCGGCGTGCCGACCCGGATCGTTGGAGCGTCGTTACCTGGCGCAGTTGAGCGGCGTCGAGCGGGTGTCATGGCCGGGCGACCTTCTCGTGCTCAGCCTGAAGAACGACGCGGGCGCCATGAGGTTCAGCGACATGCTCGCGGAGGCATGGGTAAGCGGGGTCGTGACGTACCGGCAGCGCAGCGCGCTGCCCACCGACGCGATCGTACACGTGCAGCTGCTGGACGTCACAAAAGCAGACGCACCGCCCATTGTGTTTGGGCAGCAGACCATTCCCACGAGGGGCCGCCAGGCGCCGTTTATGTTTGAGATCCGATACGATCCCCGTGGGGTCAGCTCGACCGCCACCCTCGTTGTGCGCGCGACGATCACAGTGGGCGAGCGGCTGTTGTTCACGAGCCCGACTGCG
>CBRGMJ010000096.1:0-6049 GCA_967797525.1 uncultured bacterium
GGGATGATCCGCTGCCACCACAGGACGTAGACCGCGTAGACCTGATCGTGGAGCAGGCGTTTCTCGAACTGCCGGACCACCTGGAGCCGTGTGGCCTTGTCTGCCGTCCGGCTCTGCTGAAAGTACATCAGGTCGAGCTGCCGGTCGATGTACCCGCCATAGTTGACCGGACTCACATCTGACGACACGAACTTCGCCAGCTGGATGTCGGGGTCGTCCACATAGTCGCAGGCGAAATCTACCGCGGCGTCGTAGGTGCCGGCGCGTAGATCGGCCAAGTACTTCGCCGTCTCGGCCTGCACGTGCTGCACGGTCAGCCCGATCTGGCGCCACTGATCCAACGCGAAGATGCCCACGTGTTCGTAGGGCATCGAGACGTCGCGGTTGTGCAGGACGAAGCTGAAGTTCTCAGGCACGCCGGCTTCTCGTAGCAGCCGCCGGGCCTCGGCTCTCGCCTGCTGGATGTCCCGGCCGTAGCCTGCCAGTTTGACGAGGTCGGCGTCCGGGGTGGCGAATTCGGACCCGGGCCGCATGAGCCCGCCGACCGGTCCCACGAACGCGATCTGCGACAGCGCCCGGCTGCCAGCCCAGCGGTCGAGCGCCAGCGTGAGCGCGCGCCGGACCCGGACGTCGTCGAACGGCTTCTTCTTCGTGTTGAAGGAAATGATGAGGTTGCACGACCAGGGTGCCTCCTGCACCTGGATCCGGTCACCCAACGCCCCGCGCAGTTCGTCGCGCTCGGCGGGCGAGACGCCGCGGAACTCAATGAGGGCCTGGCCGCTGCGCAGCGCGGCCATCATCGCCGACCGGGTGCGGATAAATATCGCATTGTAGCCGTCGAGGTACGGCTTGCCCCGCTCGAAGTAGTCCTCGTTCTTGCGGCCCACCCACCGCGAGCCGCGGACATACTCGATGAACTTGAAGGGGCCGGTGCCCATGACGTTCCGCTCATACCAGCGGGGGTCGCGCGCAAGGATCTCCGCCTTGTACACCCAGTTGAAGGGCGAGGCCAATTTCTCCAGGAAGCTGGGCACCGCCCACTTCAGCCGGAACACGACGGTCTGTGGATCGGACGCCTCGATGCTCCTGACGCCCTGGTAGACGGCCTGCCGGACGCTGATGACGCCGTCGGGCGGAAAGGCAATCTTGTCAAAGGTCGCTTTGATGTCGCGCGAGGTCAGCGGCGATCCGTCGTGGAATTTGACGCTCTGGCGGATCTTGAACGTCCACGTCATCCCGTCTCTGGAAACGGTCCAGGACTCAGCCAGGTCCGGTACCACCTTCGGGAAGTTCCGCGTATCGAATTTCACGAGCAGGTTGTAGTGCGGCTTGATGGGGTGCAGCAGCGCAAACGTCGTCTCGCGGTGGCCATCGAACGAGGGCGGCTCGGCAGTGACGACATAGTTCAACGTTCCACCCGAACGCGGCTGCTGGGCGGTGCCAGGAGCGGAGGAACCTACGAGCACCAGCAGCATCACGAGCAGCATGCCAGTGGCGATACGAATGGACTGCATGTTGTACCTCCTCATCTCGTACGGTTCAGACATCGTCGCATCAGCGCCCCAACGTGGCGGCCATTGCCTCGAGGGCAGCCTCGAAGCAGGCCATGGGCGGCCGCACCAGCCCTGCACCTACCTGTCCTATACCCGGATTCCGGTGCGCAATTCCGGTGTTGATGCGGGGCGTCATCCCGGTGCGCACGACTTTGCGGATATCGATCCCTGTGGGGGTACCGCGGAAGTCCAGAGGGGGCAGACCGAAGGCCGGGTTCTCGCCCACCGTGATCTCATACATCTCCAGCGTCGACGTCAAGGCGTCACGCGGCGTCCCGCCGATGAACTTGACGATGGCGGGCGCCGCGGCCATGGCAAACGCCCCGATCCCGGCGGTCTCGGTGATAGTCGAGTCACCGATGTCGGGATTCGCATCGTCCGCCGTAAATCCTGGGAAATAGAGACCCACCGGCACCTCCGCAGGCGCGGTAAACCAGCGATCGCCCAGACCCGAAACGCGAACCCCGAACTCGGTCCCGTTGCGCGCCATGCACGTGACCACCGTGCTCCCGGACACGCCATGGGCGGCGTCCATCGTGGCCTTGCACGCGGCCATTACCGGGTTCAAGACCGCCAGATCGTTGTCCGCGAAATACCGGAGGACGCGTTCCAGCGCCTCACCGGCCAGTGTCCCGCGCGCCAGAGATGGGGCCAGCAGGCGCCCAAACGTGGCCGACCCCGCGATGTTGCGGTTGTGACCTTCATCGCCCATCGTCAACTGCCGGGCGATGAGGGTCTTCAGGTCGACTCCGCCCATCCGCCGTAGGGCGCCGTCAACCGCCGGGCCTAGCGTCTCGTTCATCCACCGCAGGCGCTCCAGCACGTCATCGCCGTAGGCCCCGTAGCGTAGCACCTTCCCATACCCTTCATTCAGATTGGAAAACGCCCGGTTGCCAAACGCACGATTCTCCACGACGTAGACCTGCATCGAGGCCGTGGTGACGCCGGCCATCGGCCCGACGGCAGCATGATGGTGGCAGGAGTCGAAGCGCACTGCTCCGCGCTCGATCAAGACGACCGCCTCGGCTTCGGTCCTGGCCAGCCCTTCGAAGATCAACCCGCCGACGACCGCGCCGCGCAGCGGGCCCGACATCCGGTCCCAGGCGATCGGCGGGCCGGCGTGCAGGATAAGGTGTGACTGCATGCCCGGAATGACATCGAGCGCGCGGCCGACGCCGACGAGCACCGGCTGCGCCGCGAGGATGCGGTTGAGCACGTCCGTGTTCGCCGAGTTGATGTCGCTCATTGCCCGTGTTCCAGGGTCCGCTACGCCTCGAGTTTGTCCAACAGGTCAAGGAGATGCTGTTTGCCGCCGGCCGGCGGCCGCCAGTCGACCGAGAGCACAGGCACGCCCTGCGCCTTCAAGCTCTCGTTGAACAATTCCAGGCCGACGTTGATCACCGCCGGTGGCTTGCGTAGCATGGCGCGCACGGGTTCGACATCGGGCCAGACCGGCGCCTGCGGCGCACCGGCGATCACCCGTGGCTCGGAGGCCGTGCCATGGCTGCCGTGTGCTTGGGCGATGAGCCCGGCCAGACGCACGGCCCTGGCGTTGCTCTCCTCGACCAACGCCCCCGCGTCGATCAGGGCGGCGCGCTGCGCCGCGGCGTCCTGCGGGTCGCCGTCGGTGCCGCATACCGACGCGACAATGCTCAGATGCCGTCCCGAGGCCCTGGCCTGCGTCTGAAGACGAGCGATCACCGGGCCATACACTGAGGCGGGATCCGGATGGGCGCCGTAGCCTAGCACCACATCGAACAGCAAAATGGCCACGGCGGGATCGGCCGCTTCCTGCTCCAACCGTTGCACGCGGAGCGCCGGGTCGATCATCGGGTGCAGGCGGCCCTGGGTGAACTCGTCGCCGCCCATGTCGATCACGGTGTGCTCGCGGCTGCGGGTCACCGGATCGAGCGACTCCTCCGGTCGCAACGGGATGTTCGACCACACCGGCCCGACGTAGCGACGGAGCAAGACGAGCGCCTCATAGCACAGCGTGCCACCGCTGTAGAGCCCGCGCAGGAAGCGCTGGTCACGGGTCAACCGGCTCGCTTCCTGCGAAGGGAGCGACCGGAGCGCGGGGGTCTGCACATCGGTCCCGTAGCCGAGGCGCACGGCGACGCGCGCGGCGTCTTCGAGGGTCAAGGCGCAGTCGACGTGGCGTGCCGGCGCCACCATGGCGCCCACGAAACAGACGACGACCGGTTTCCCGCACGCGCCCGCGGCGGCGACCAGCCGCGAGGCCACGTCCGGCGCGGGCGGTTTGCTGATCAGGACGATGACCTCGGTCTGCAGGTCGAGGTCGAGAGCCCGCAACCCCTGCAGCATCGTGGCGCCGCCCACCGCGGTCGAGAGATCACGGCCGCCGGTGCCGATCGCGTGGGAGATCCCGCCGCCGAATCGGTCGATCAGCGAAGTGACTTCCTGGAGACCGGTGCCGGCCGCCGCGACGAGGCCGATGCAGCCGGAGCGGATCGTATTCGCGAACCCCAGCGCGGCACCGCCGATGAGTGCGGTGCCACAGTCCGGACCCATCAGCACCAGCCCTGTGGCGCAGCTGCGTGCCTTGAGGTCGATCTCGTGCTCGATCGGCACGTTGTCGGAGAACAACAGCACGTGCAGCCCGGCGTCCAGCGCCTCCTGTGTCACCGGTTTGGCGAAGC
Organism: uncultured bacterium; assembly: GCA_967797525.1. Lineage (GTDB taxonomy): Bacteria > Sysuimicrobiota > Sysuimicrobiia > Sysuimicrobiales > Humicultoraceae > JBGPNN01. The sequence goes on from CBRGMJ010000096.1 coordinate 4,214, forward strand.
GTCCGGGCACCGAGATGACGGCAAGCGTCGCCTCTGGAAGTTGTTGGACGGCCGAGGCAATCGTTTTGGGACGGTAGGTGTCGGACGCCGCGGGCGCGCGCTTCCGGGTCAGGGCCTCTTGCGCGGCCGCAATCGCCGCCTGCGCGGCTTCCGCGGTTGTGGCCCTGGCCACGGTGACGAGATCGTCGGGGCCGGCGCCCGCCAACTCCGTAAAGTCGAGTCCGCTCTCGCGCAGGAGCGCCTTGTTGGCCTCGGTCGCCATCACAAGACCTATCTCTTCGACGCCGGGCCGCCCCCGCGCTTCGCGCTGGGCGAGCATGAGGGCCACCGAATCGAAGTAGGCGCTACGCCTAATGATCCCGAGGATCGCCATGACAGACTCTACGGAGCGCGGCCGTAAGACCGCGCTCCGTAGACTAGGTTCCGAGAATGGGTGAGGATCTCCTGTAGCGGCGCGCCTGAGCTACTCGTGCCAGATCACGGCGCCCCGCGCGACCAGTTCTGCGGGCACGGTCCGAGCGGGCATCGCGGGACGCTGTGCGCGGTACGCAGCGGGCGCGACTCGTGGCGCGTCGGCCGCCTGCTGAATCACCGCGACCGCCCGGTTCAATTGCGCATCGTCCGCCGTACCGATCGCCGCGCCGACAGACGTGACTTCGATGTCCGGTGTCAGACCGTTGGTCTCAATATCTCGTCCGGAGGGCGTCAGGTACCGCGCAATCGTCAGACGCAGCCCGCTGCCGTCGCGGAAGCGATAGACGGCCTGCACCGTGGCCTTGCCGTAGGTGCGCGTCCCGACGAGCTTCACCCCGGTATCCTGCAAGGCGCCCGCAACGACTTCGGAGGCGCTGGCGCTGCCGCGGTCGACCAACACGACGAGCGGGCCCGTGTACTTCGGATCGCGGGGACGTACGGTGTAGGGCGTTGTTTGCCCGCGGCCGGAGTCGAGCGTCACTACGATCCCACGTTCGAGGAAGTGGCTGGCGATATTGACTGAGGATTCGAGCAGGCCGCCGGGGTTGCCTCGCAGATCGAGCACCATACCGCGCGCCCCATCCTGCAGTAACTGGCGGAGACCGGACGCCACCAGCTCCGCCGACCCCTGCGTGAACTGGGTCAGGCGAAGATACCCGACGCCCGAGGGCAGGATCCTGGTGGACACGACCCGCTGCTGGAGGCGACGGCGGACTATCGGGACCGGATGGGCTGGCTCGACGCCGGCCCGCCGGACCGTCAGCACGACCGACGTCCCCTCGTTGCCGCGGATCATCTGGCTGATCTGCTCCAGCGTCCGCCCGGTCGTCGGCGTGCCATCGACAGCCGTGATCGCATCACCGGGCCGCAGCCCGGCCTCACTCGCGGGCGAGTCTTCCAGGACGTCCGTAATGACGACCTGCCCGCTCTTGTCCTCGATGACGATGCCGACGCCGACAAAGTCATCGCCTCGGGTGCGGCGGATGAACTGGGCGAAGGCGTCGGGAGCGTAGAAGACGCTGTTGGGTTCGCGGAGCGCGGCCACCATGGCCGTCACCGCAGCGTAGACCACGTTGATCGGCCGCTGCCGGGACATCCCCTGGACGTGTTCGATGCGGTGAACGAACTGGTCCACGTCGACCCGCTCGTCGCCGGTGAGCGCCAGCGGCGTCAGGGCGGACGGCGGGTGTCCGTCGTCGCGGAGGAGGTTGCGGAGCCCCGTGTCGGCGCCACGGAGCAGTGTCTCGGGTGTGGGCGACGCGAGACTCTCTTCGCGGAGGACCTTGTACGCCTCGGTGAAGAGCGACAGCCCGAACTCTGCGGGCTGCTGGGCTCCGACGGGTGGCGCCAAAATCCCGATCG
>CBRGMJ010000097.1:0-6048 GCA_967797525.1 uncultured bacterium
CCTTCGGCGTCACCCCGACCGCGGTGGCGCGCAGATTGATGAAGTCGACGGGCGCCGCGGTGTCGCTCACACCGAAGATCTCGTGGTACTGGTGGTGGAAACGGCGCACGGCGTCGGCCACACGCCCGCGTTCGTCGGCCGGAATCGAGATTTCGATTTCGAACGCCTGCCCGCTGTAGCGCATGTCGGCGCTGTATAGGATGCCGGCCGATTCTATGGGGGCGCCACCGGCGCGCTCGGCCGCCAGCCACTGGCGCCCGCGCGTCTCGAGGTCCGCGAACGCTGCGTCGAGTTCGCCGTCGGCCAGCGTCCGATCCGTTCGGGAGATCGTCGAGACGAAGTCGTTGCGCAGGTCTGCGACGATGCAGCCCAACGCGCAGAGTGTGCCGGGTGACGGCGGGATCAGCACGGTACGGATGCCGACTTCGTGCGCAAAGAGGAAGGCATGCGTTGGACCGGCGCCCCCATAGGCCAGCAGGACCAGATCGCGTGGGTCGACGCCCCGGCGGGCCATCAGCGGCACGAACTGGGCGTACATATTTGATGTTGCCACGTCGAGGATAGCCTCCGCGGTCCGCGTTGAACTGAACCCGAGGGATCGGCCCAGGACCGTGAGCGCATTTTCGGCCAGCGGCGCCTGGAGCGGCATCCGGCCGCCGAGGAATCGGTCCGGGGCGATGATGCCCAGGTGCACGTAGGCGTCGGTCACCGTCGCGTGATCCCCACCGCGACCGTAGCAGGCCGGCCCCGGATCGGCACCCGCGCTCCGCGGGCCGACCTTGAGCACCCCGGCCGAATCGACCCACGCCATCGATCCGCCACCCGCGCCGATTGACGAGACGTCCACCGCCGGCATGATCACGGGGAAGTCGCCGACCTGGTTCTCCGTCGAGTAGGCGGGCTCACCCTGGACGACCGCGACGTCGGCGCTGGTGCCTCCCATGTCGAGCGTGACCAGCCGCGTGAAACCCGCGAGCCGCGCCACATGCGCCGCGCCGATGACGCCCGAGGCGGGCCCGGACAGCAGCGTTTGCACGGGATCATCCGCCGCCCGCGCGGCCGTCATCACCCCGCCGTTGGACTTGGTGGACAGCACCTGGGCGCGCAACCCCCGCGCGCGCGTGCCGCCCTCCAGACCGCGGAAATACCGCGCCATGCGCGCGCCGATGTAGGCGTTCATCACCGTGATGAGGCCGCGCTCGTATTCGCGCTGCTGAGGCCACACGTCCGCGCTGGCGCAGACAAACAGGTCTGGAAACTCCCAGCGGATCAGATCGCGGATCTGGTGTTCATGCACCGGATTCTTGTACGCATGCAGCAGACAAATCGCCACCGCCGTCACGCCGCCGGCCACGAGCTCCGCCACGACCCGACGTGTCTGGTCCAGATCGAGCGGCCGGTGGATGCGGCCGTCGGCCCGGCAGCGCTCGTCGATCTCCTTGACCAGGTGTCGGGGCACCAACGGCAGCGGTTTGTCGCCGTAAAAGTTTGTCGGATCCTCCAGGCGCAGGCGCCGGATCTCGAGGATGTCTCGGAAGCCGCGGGTGACCAGGAGACCCGTGGTCGCCCCGCTGCGCTCGATCAGTGTATTGACGGCCAGCGTCGTTCCATGTACGAAGAGGCTGGCCTCGCCGGGATCGACGCCCGTCTCTTTGAGCTCGGCGATGGCGTTGAAGATCGCCTGCTCCGGAGCCTGCGGGATTGACGGGGTCTTCAACGTCGCGGTGATGCCCCCCGAGGCATCGGCGACGATGACGTCGGTGAACGTCCCGCCGATGTCGATACCGATTGAGAGTCCTGGCGTCATGGGTCTCCCTTAACTGTTGGACGAGTCTCCCCTCCGGTGTTCGCGGATGTTCACTCGAGCCCCTACTTTTGCAGGGAGATCGGAGTTTGTAGACCGAACCACTCCGCCCAGATGCGTGCAGGCCAGGGCACGCAGCGGAGGCGGTCCGACCATGGTCGTGCGCGGCGGCAAGCGTATCTATGGGTTTCCGATCGGGATCCTGATGCTGGAGGCCCGCTTCCCGCGAATCTCGGGCGATGTGGGCAACGCCGGGACCTTTTCGTTCCCGGTGCTCTACCGGGTGGTCGAACACGCCAGCCCCGATCGTGTCGTCCGGCACCCGGACTATGCGCTGCTCAGCCCGTTCGTGCAGGCGGCGCGCGAACTCGAGGCGGCCGGCGTGCGCGCCATCACGACCAACTGCGGGTTTCTAGCGCGCTATCAATCGGCGCTGGCGGCCGCCGTCGGTGTCCCGGTGTTCACCTCGAGCCTCCTACAGGTGCCGGTCGTCGCGCGCATGCTCCCCCCCGGACGCTCGGTCGGGATCCTGACCATCGACGCGGCGTCGCTCAGCGTCGACAACTTGCGAGAGTCGGGGATCACCGCCGACATGCCCGTACACATCGCCGGGATGGAAACAGAGGATCACTTCACAAACGCGATCGTCGGCGACCATCTCGAACTGGATCCCGAGCGGTCCGCGCGAGAACACGAAACGGTGGCACGGCGGCTGGTCGGCGAGCACCCAGACATCGGCGCGCTGGTGCTCGAGTGTACGAACATGCCGCCGTACGCGCACCGCATTCAAGCCGCCACGGGTCTGCCGGTCTTCGACATCGTGACCCTGATGAACTGGGTCCACGCGTCCCTCGCGCGTGAACCTTTTCACGGCTCCCTGTGACCGGGTCTTCGCGCTGGCGATTGGAGCATTCAACCTGATGGGAGATGGCGGGCCTGTTGTCGAAGGCATAGATCGGGAGGGTGATCGAACATGCGAGTGGGTCTGGCACAGTTTGGGGCGACACCCGAAAAGGCCGAGAACCTGGCCCGGGTCGTTGACGTGTCCGCCGAGGCCGCGCGGAAACGCGTCGACCTGGTCATCTTCCCTGAGGTCTTCATGCACCGTCGCAGCGACGATGCGACGGCGGCACCGGCGGAACTCGCCGAACCGCTCGACGGCCCGTTCATGCGAGGGATGATGCGGGCGGCCACGGAGCACAGGCTGCACCTCGTCGCTGGCGTCCTCGAACGGGCGCCCGGAGAGTCGTACAAAGCGTTCAATACGGCTGTGCTGATCTCGCCCACCGGGGACCTGCTGGCCGCCTACCGCAAGGTCCACCTGTACGACGCGTTCAACGGTCGCGAGTCTGATCGCTTCGTTCCCGGTACCGAGCCGCCCCCGGTCGTCGACACGCCGCTGGGCAAGATCGGGCTGCAGATCTGCTACGATATCCGGTTCCCCGAGTGGTCGCGGATCCTGGCGCTTCGGGGAGCCGAGATCATCGCGCTGCCGACGTCATGGGTGACCGGACCACTCAAAGAAGAGCACTGGGTGACCCTGGTACGCGCGCGGGCTTTGGAGAACACGTGCTGGATCGCGGCCGCGGACCAGGTGCGCCCCGACCGTATCGGCCGCTCGCTGGTCGTCGATCCGATGGGTGTGGTCGTCGCCGACGGCGGAGAAGAGGCGGGTCTGGTGCTCGCCGAAGTCGACCTCGAGCGCCTGCGCCGCGTCAGGCAGAAACTGCCCGCTCTGGCGCACCGCCGGCCTGACTTGTACGGCGCGGTCGTGCGGGAGTCAGTCCGGCTCTAGGTCGCCACGACATGCGAAGGGCGAACAACACGCTCGCCGTAAGGTGGCTGCTGGCGACCGCGTTGGTTGCGCTCGCCTGCCAGAGCGGCTCGGCGGCCACGGTCATGAAGCGCGCCGTGGGCGTGAAACCCGGCTACTATGACATTCAGCTGACCTACCCGCACTTCTCCGACGCGACGCCGCTCGTGCGCTTTGCCAATACCATGCTGGCGCTGTGGGCCCGAAGCGAGCTGGACCGGTTCCCGCAGGAACATCGACGCGTCTTCGCCGGATCCGACAAACCGCGCGCCCTGTACACCTACAAGGCGACGCCAAAGGTGAGCTCCTTCGCGGCGACGCGCCTCATTAGTGTGGTTTTCGACACCTACCAGTACACGGGCGGCGCGCACGGCAACCCGGCCTACGTGGTCTTCAACTTTGGTGTCATTGACACGAAGGCGACGCGGCTGGCTCTTGGCGACCTCTTCGCCCCCGAGGCACCGTACCGCCGGTTCGTCTCTGAGGCCGTGATCAAGAAGCTGAAGCGGGACGAGCGCGCGGCGTTCGTGCGAAACGGTCAGGTGAAGAGTCTCACCCCACTCCAGCTCGAGCGGTTTGTGGTAGACTCCAACGGTCTACTCTTTCTCATCGATCCAGACGAAGTGGGTCCGTACACTTCGGGCCGGTTTCAGGTGAAGCTCAGCGTGGCCGAGCTCGGCCCGGGTTTTCGGCGCACATTTGTGTTTGGACCCTGAGGAATCGATGGTGATGTGTGTGGTGGTGGTGTCGTGAGCAGGCCGTCCTGGGATGAGTACTTCAGCCGCATGGCGCATCTGGCCGCCAGCCGGTCGACGTGCTTGCGCCGCCACGTCGGCGCGGTGATCGTCAAGGACCGCATGGTGTTGTCGACCGGGTACAACGACACGCCGCGCGGCGTGCCGAACTGCGGCGACGGCGGCTGCGCCCGATGCGCGAGCGATGCGCCCTCGGGCACCGGGCTCGACACCTGTCTGTGTCTTCATGGGGAACAAAATGCCATCATCCAGGCCGCCTATCACGGCGTCAGCATCAACGGCGCGACGATCTACGTCACGCACCAACCCTGTCTGACGTGCGCGAAGATGATCCTCAACGCCGGCATCCGCCGCGTGGTATTCAGCGGTGACTACCCGGATCCAACGGCGCGCCAGATGCTCGAGGCGGCCGGCGTGGAACTCGTGCGGCTGTCCGAAGACCCTCAGGAGGTCGCGGCGCCGGGGGGCGGATAGGCGCCGCGTGGCCCGGGTCGTCCTCATCCACTGGAAACCTGCCGAAGCCGCATCCGACGCCGCCGCGCTGCGGGGCGCAGGCCATCGTGTCGGCGTCCACGCGCCGCAAGGCGCGGTGGCACTCAGGGCGTTTCGAGAATCCACGCCGGATCTCTTTGTGATCGACCTGACACGGCTGCCGTCGCAGGGGCGTGACGTCGGTCTGTTCCTGCGCCAGCAAACGGCGACCCGGCACGTGCCGCTGATCTTTGTCGGCGGCGATCCCGACAAGGTCGCCCGCACAAAGCAGACGCTCCCAGATGCGATCTACTGTTCATGGAGTGGCGCTGCCGCGGCACTACGTGACGCCCTGACCCAACGGGTGGAGCGGCCCGCGGTCCCCGGCGTGCTGGCCGGATACTCGGGGACACCGCTTCCAAAGAAGCTCGGCATCAAGCCCGGGCTGACCGTCGCGTTGCTCGGTGCACCCGCCGATTTCGCACGAGCCCTTGGTCCACTTCCGGAGGGCGTGCGCCTGATCGACCGTGCGAGGGGTGAGGCCGATCTCATCTTGCTCTTCACGCGATCGCAGGCGGATCTGGGCCGCCGGCTCGCTCCGGCCATTCGGGCCCTGCGCGATGGCGGCGGACTCTGGATCGCCTGGCCCAAAAGGGCCTCCGGCGTGTCGACCGATGTCTCGGAGACCGTGGTCAGATCTGTAGGTCTGGCTTCTGGGTTGGTGGACTACAAGATCGCCGCGATCGACGCGATATGGTCCGGTCTGAAGTTCGCCCGCCGGTCCTAATGTTGGGCAGTCGTCATTACTAGAAATGAAGGAGGGTCACCATGAAGAACAGATTCTCTCAATCGCTGGTCGTCGTTTCGCTGGTTGTCATCGTCTTGTGTTTGGCCGTATGGACGAAACAAGGACAAGGAGGTCGATCTATGGCGCAAACTTGGGAGTACAAAACACTGGTTTTCATCATACAAGGAGCAGGGTCTACTTTGCATGAAGACGGCAGAGACTTCGTGGCTCGGCTACCCCAATCTCGAGGGCGAGCGAGCTGGGCGCTCAGGGGTGGGAACTAGTTTCGGTAGCAGGAACGAACAGCGGCAGTCCCTCCTATGTCAATACGTTTGTCTACTGGTTCAAGCGTCCTAAATAGCCCGCTCCCGCCCTGTCCTATCTCAAAGTGACCCACTGCGGAGCTTGCTTTCCGTTT
>CBRGMJ010000098.1:0-6022 GCA_967797525.1 uncultured bacterium
AGCGCCGCCAGCATGGGATGCAGCAACCGCTTCATGAGAAACAGCAGCCCGCTCGCATCGTTCTCGGGGTCGTCGAGGAGCACGGATCGCTGGATCGGATCGGGCGGGGTCTTCGGCTGCAGCGGGATCGACAGGTCGCCGGCGGCCAACCGGTGCAGCCGGTGGAGTTCGGGGCCGAATCGTTCGAGCAATCCATCGGCAGGCAGGCGCAGCAGCGCGCTGACCGAGCGCACGCCCAACTGGTGCAGCGCGTCGAGCATCTTGGGTGGAATCGTCGCGAGACGTGCGAGCGGCACGCGGCCTGCCTCATCGCGTTCGTCACGCGGATCGGCGAACATGCGCACGCTCCTGGCGACCCGCGCCGCGGCGTACGTGCCGAATCGCGTGAATCCGACGACCACGAGGGCGGTAAATCCCGCCCCCGCCAGATCGGCCCGCACGGTGCCGGCCCACACATCGAGCGAGTCATACAAGCGATGCAGCCCGGCGATGTTCGCCCAAAACACACCCGGCTCATCGGATGACGGCTCGACTTCGGGGGAGAACGCGCGCAGCCGCGCGGCGATCACCTCGGCCGTGCCCGCGATGTGCGCGGGGGCCACGGCTTCCGCCCGCAGTTCCGGCACGAGCGAGAGCGCCGACGCGTAACTCAGCCCGGGGGTGACGCCCGATTTCCTGGCGCGCCCGTTGACCCACACGATCGGGCTCTGCGGCCGATCCTCGGCGACCACCACGACCGGATGCGGCCGCCAGTCGGGATGGCCCTGCAGCACGATCTGCAGCGGGAGCGCCGGAATATTAACGCATGCCAGGCGCTCCACGACACACCTCTTCGTGTCCCCAGGTTGGCCCTCGCCGCTTGTCTTTAAGAACCTCGAGCCAGCAGCGGAACCGATCGGCGGCAATCCGCTGGCGCCGGGCCCGCACGCGCAGGGAGATCAGGGATCCGAGAGAGGACATGCCGGCGGGCTGCGTCAGGAAGACCAGGGCGGTATGGTTGCGCTGCGCGAGTGAGGCCAGACGCGCCATCAGGGGAACCGGGACGCGTGGGGTAGATCCAGTGTCCAAGACGACGAGCCCAAATGAGCTTGATCGGATGAGTTTGTCCGCGGCGCGCGCGCCGGCGGCGGAATCAGGGACCCGAACTACCACGAGAGCGTCCAGGTCGATCCCGCTCTCGAGGACGTCGGGGGCGAAGAAGAGACTTTCGGACGGGGCGATCCAGACCGCCTGCTCGCCCGCCTTCTGGGCGTCGAGGATAAGTCTGGCCGTCATGGTCAGAGCGGCGGAGTCCTCGGCCCCGGCGATCTCTACCAGACGCCCCGCGACGGCCGCCAGGCCCCAGGGAGCAGGCTGAGGCCGGGTTTCTGGGAAGAGAACGCTGCGCAGGGGTAGAAGTGCCACGTCCGCCTCTAAGGTTACCGGAGTGAATCAGTACCCTTATATATACGAACATATGTTCGCTATGTCAAGAGGCGAACAACACCTTGTTTAGTGGACTCGTCCATTTTGAATGAGTTATACTATTGGTATGAAAACTGCTATCTCGATACCCGACGATGTCTTCCAAGAGGCGGAACAGTACGCGCGTCGCGCAAAAAAGTCCCGAAGCAAGCTCTATGGCGAAGCGCTCGCCGAATACCTCGCCCGGCACGCGCCCGATGCGATCACCGAAGCCATGAACAAAGTCTGCGAAGATGTCGACCAGGCGCCTGATCCGTTTGTGACGCGCGCCGCCCGGCGCGTGCTGGAACGGACAGAGTGGTAGACGTCTCACAGGGGGATATCTGGTGGGCGGATCTGCCAGAGCCCTCGGGCTCCGGACCGGGCTTCCGCCGCCCAGTTGCTGTCGTCCAGGGCGACATTCTCAATCGTAGCCGCATCGCCACCGCCGTGTGTATCCCGCTCACAACCAATCTGCGTTGGGCGAGCGCCCCGGGGAACGTCCTTCTTCACGCGCGGCTGACAGGGTTACCCAAAGACTCCGTAGCGAATGTCTCGCAGATCATCACGCTCGACAAGAACACCCTCACGGAACGTGTCGGAAGGCTCCCGCAGAAGAAGCTCAAGCTGATTCTCGCTGGAATCGACATCATACTCGATCGTTAGCCCCGTAAAGAGGTCAAAGAAGGTTTTGGCGTATGTCATGAGGACGCAGAAAAACGCTGCTCGCGGAACCACTCGACGAACTTCACCAAGGCATCGGCGCAGCGCTCGACGAAGATCCGGCCCAACTCGGGGTCCGGGCGCAGCCGTGGATCCCCGCCGGTGATGCTCGACTCATTGACGCGCCGCAGGTCAATGTAGACCTGCGACTGCACGCCGTCGATCTCCACGTACCGGCTGCCGGTCATCGGCCGGCCGCCGAGGGGAGCGAGCGAGCCGGCGACCGCGTGCCGCATGTCGACGTAGTCGGGCATGAGATAGAGCATCACCGATGTATTGGGCTCTGCGCCGTGCCCGAACACAGCCTTCCAGTCACTCCCGAAGAGCTCGGGGCCCCAGGCCGTCATCACTCTCCAGGGATAGAAGTGCCCTACGCTGACACCCGAGCGCGCCTGCACGGCGCGCGCCGCGACCTCGAGTGCCGGGTCGTTGCCGGCGTGATTGTCGACGAAGACAAAATGGGTCGGGCCGGCGGCGGCGAGATTGGTGATGATGTCTTCGGCCAGCATCTGCGTGATCTCGGCCCGCGTGCTGACGCTGCCGGCGTACCCCGTGAACGCCGGGGTGGGCCCGTACGGCATCGTCGGCGCCACGACCGCATCGGTGAGCCGCGACGCGCGCATCGCGACCTCTTCGGCCACGAGATAGTCGGCGCCGAGCGGCAGGTGCGGGCCGTGGGCCTCCTGCGCGCCAAACGGCAGCAGGACGACCGGACGTGTGGCCAGCCGGGTTTCAGCTTCGTGTAGGGTCATTCGGCCCAGGTGCGTTTCCACGATCCGCCTCCTCGGAACTCAGCGCAGGAACTCAGCGTACCTGCAGCGCGTGCTCCCGCGTACTCAGCACCTCGCAGCCGTTTGGGGTGACAGCGATAATGTCTTCGGTTCGGACGCCATAGCGTCCGGACAAATAGATCCCGGGCTCCACGGTGATCACGTTACCCACTTCGATCGCCGCGGTTTCGACCGCCGAGAACGAGGGCCGTTCGTGGATGTTCAGCCCAAGCGAATGTCCCAACGAGTGCGGGAGGTCCGGGAAACCGCCACGCACCAGATGGTTGCGGGCAATCTCGTGGATCGCGCGTCCGGCAGCGCCGGCTTTGACCGCGTCAATGGCCAGCTGTTGCGCTTCGCCGACCGCACGGTACATGGCCTCGAAGTCTGCCGGCGGTTTCCCCAGCCACACCGTGCGCGTCAGGTCCGATGTGTACCCGTCGACGAGACACCCGAGGTCGAGCATCACCGGCTCGTTTGGGCCAATGACACGGTCGGTCGCGATACAATGCGGCATCGCGGATCGCGGCCCCGAGCCGACGGCCGTTCGCGTTTCTTTGCGTTCGCCGCCGTGCATGCGCTGGAAGTACTCGCAGCGGGCGGCGACTTCGGATTCCTTCATGCCGGGTTTGATCCACGCGAGAAGATCGTCGTAGGCGCGATCGGTGATGGCCACGGCTTGACGGATTGCGTCGACCTCGGCGGCGTCCTTCCGAGCCCGCAACGTCTCGACGAGACGCGCCGTGGGGACGAGTTCGATCCCCCCAAGTTCATCGGTGACCCGCCGCCATTGGTCGTAGGGCAGCGCAGCCGCCTCAAACCCAAGCCGCATGCCCGTCCGCACCGTGCCCTTGAACACTTCGAGCACGCCGCCGAGGATATCGCGCACTGTCGTCGTCACCCGGCCGCTGGTGAATTGTTCAGTGGCCTGCTCAGTGTAACGGCCGTCGACGTACAACGTCGCCTCGTGGTGACCCACAACAAGGTAGCCCGCCGACCCGGTGAATCCCGTCAGGTAGCGGATGTTGGTGGGTGCGCCGATCAGCGCGGCGTCCAAACGCTGCGCGGTCAACGCCTGGCGAAGCGCGGTGAGCCTAGCGGTGTGTGTGTCGCTCACGATGCGGTGATCCCCCCATCAATGGTCAGAATAGAACCGGTCATGAAGGACGATTCATCCGATGCCAGGTAGACGCACAACTGTACGACGTCATCGGGGATGCCCATCCGGCCGATGGGGATCCTCGCCGAGAACCGGCGTTTCACCTCCGGGTCGACGAAGAACGGGTCCAGGATAGGCGTCTCGATCGGCCCCGGGCACACGGCGTTCACACGCACCCGGTGCTTCGCAAACTGCACCGCAAGCTGGCGGGTCAGACCAATGACCGCGGCCTTGGACGTCCCGTAGGCGGTGATCGGAAGGACCCCGCCACCGTAGATCCCACCAATCGACGCGACGTTGATCACGGATCCCCCGCCATGTTTCACGAGGTGCGGTATCGCGTGCTTGCTGCACAAGAATACCCCGTTCACGTTGACGCGCATGACCCACTCGAAGACATCAAGGGGAAGATCGGTGGCAACAGCGTCGGTTGGGGGGCCGATGCCCGCGTTGTTGTAGAGGATGTCGAGCCGGCCGTAGTGATCCACGCCGCGGCGGACAACCTCGATCACCTGATGTTCTTGCGAGACGTCGGCCACGGCAAAGAGCATCTCGCCGCCGGCGCCGGACACGAGCGCCGCGGTTTCACGGCCCTGATCTTCATTGACGTCGCACCCGACGAGCCGCGCGCCCTCGCGCGCAAACGTCAGCGCCGCGTGGCGTCCCATGCCGCGGCCGACGCCGGTGATCATCGCCACTTTGTCACGGAGTCGCCCGGCCCCGATGGTCACGAGCCCTTCGCCTGTGTCTGCGCCTTCCGCATCTCGGCGGTGCGTTCCCGCTCGTGGGCACGTTCCTCAGAAATCACCATATAGATCGAAGGATCGTTTTGAAGCCAAGGGTACATGGGATCCTCGGCTACCACGCGATCCAGCTCGTCGGTGCCGCTGACGTTGTACACCCACAGGTGTCCCTTTTGCCCTGCGAGGTGACCGTGCACGACAATTTTCCCTTCTTGGATGAGTCGCTCGCGATAGCGGTGCGACCGAAACGGGGCGTCACCGGCTTTTCCCGGTTCGAAGGTTGGAGACCCGTACGCGATCACGACGAAAATCATGCGTGCACCCCCGGTGTGGATTCTCGCGGCCCGCGCGGCTATTGCGCGGTAAAACCCCCGTCGACGATGAATGGCGCGCCGGTGACGAATGACGCTTCGTCGGACGCGAGAAACAGCGCGACGCGCGCGACTTCTTCGGCCGTGCCGAAGCGTTTGAACGCTCCCCAGTTCTTCGTGACGTCCTCGAAGCGCGCCTGACGCTTGGCGATGAAGGCCCGCGACATCGGCGTGTCGATTCCGCCGGGGACCAGACAGTTCACGCGGATATTGTACTTCGCGAAGTCGAGCGCCATCTGGCGCGAGAGGTTGACGACGCCGGCCTTGGCCGCGTCGTACGCGCACTGGTTGAGTGCCGCGACAAGCCCGGCCGCAGATGACGTGTTGATGATTGACCCGCCACCGCCCGCAATCATGCGGGGGATGACGTATTTGGCGCAGAGGAAGATGCCTTTGAGGTTGACATTCAACACGTCATCCCAGACCTCTTCGGGCGTATCGACGACGGTCCCGTAGCGAATGATGCCGGCGGTGTAGACCACGACTTGGACGCCCCCAAACGCGCGCACCGTCTCATCGACCAGGCGCTCGGCGGCGGCGGCGCGGGTGACGTCCGTGGGCACGAAGATCGCGGTGTGCCCAGCCGCACGGATGGCACGGACAGTGTCCTCGCCGCCTGCGGTGTCGATGTCGGCGACCACAACCCGCGCCCCTTCGCCGGCGAAGAGTATCGAACACGCGCGCCCGATGCCGGACGCTCCTCCCGTGATGATGGCGACCTTCTCGTTCAAGCGCATGCGGGTCTCCTCGTCACTGGCGTCGTGATCACTCGGTGAGACATTCTGCGCCGGAGTCACGGACCAGAAAACTGTC
>CBRGMJ010000099.1:0-5995 GCA_967797525.1 uncultured bacterium
GGAGTCCACGTAGTCCGCACGCACATCCCACCTGCCGGCGGCCGTGTGGAGATGCGCAGACGGGTTGTTGTCACCGGCCTCGGCGTGGTCAGCCCCATTGGCACGGGCGGAGAGGCGTTCTGGTCGGCCCTGGTCGCCGGTCACTCTGGCGTCGACCGGATCTCGGCGTTCGATGCCTCCGACATGACGACCCAGATCGCCGCGGAGGTCCGCAGCTTCGATCCTACGGCCCACATGGATCGCAAGGAAGCGCGTCGCAACGACCGGTTCGTGCAATTCGCGTATGCTGCCGCGCGGATGGCACTGGAGGACGCCGCATACGAGGTGACGCCCTCCAATGCCAACCGCACCGGGGTGCTCATCGGATCGGGGATCGGCGGTGCCACCACCTGGGAGCAGCAGCACGCGACACTGATGAGCCGCGGGCCCGACCGTGTGTCGCCGTTCTTCATCCCGATGATCATTACCAACATGGCCAGCGGTGTGACGGCCATCCTGACCGGGGCGAAGGGGCCGAGTTCATGCGTCGTTACCGCGTGTGCCACCGGTGGGAATGCCATCGGGGATGCAGTCCGGATGATCCAACGCGGCGAGGTGGACGCGATGATGGCCGGCGGCAGTGAGGCCGCCATCACCCGTTTGGCGGTGGCCGGATTTTGCTCGATGAAAGCGATGTCGACACGCAACGATGACCCTCGCCGGGCATCGCGGCCGTTCGACGCGACCCGTGACGGGTTTGTCATGGGAGAAGGGGCCGGCGTGGTCTTATTAGAGGCGTTGGACTCCGCGGAGCAGCGTGGCGCGACGATCCATGCGGAAGTGATCGGCTACGGGGTGACGACGGACGCGTTTCACATTACACAGCCCGACCCCGAGGGCGACGGCGCGTACCGCAGCATGGAGGCCGCGATCGCGGATGCGGGTGTCGCTCCGGCTGAGATCGACTACATCAACGCGCATGGGACCAGCACGCCCTATAACGACCGGCTGGAAACGCTGGCCATCAAGGGCGTGTTTGGCGACCACACGAAGCGTCTGTTGGTAAGCTCGACCAAGTCCATGATGGGACACCTGTTGGGCGCTGCCGGCGGCGTCGAGTTTATCGCGTGCGTGCTGGCGTTGAGGCATCAAACAGTTCCGCCGACGATCAACTACCAGGTCCCCGACCCAGACTGCGATCTGGACTACGTGCCCAACGCGCCCAGGCGGGCGAAGCTTCGCACGGTGATGTCAAACGCCTTTGGCTTCGGCGGGCACAACGCTATCTTGATCCTGCGCGCCCATGAGTAGACCCCGGCGGCCGCAGGCACCGACGCCCGCTCCTCCTGCGCTGGCCACGCCGGCAGGAGACGAGACCGGGGCAGTCGGCGAAGTACTCACCCAGGATCGGCTCGCGCTGCTGGCGCAGCTCGAGGAGCGTCTTGGGGTGCGATTCCGAGACCGGTCCTTGCTCGACCTAGCACTCCGCCACGGGTCGTTTACGCATGAGCGCGGCAAAGATCCATTGAAGAGTTACGAGCGGCTGGAGTTCCTGGGGGATGCGGTCCTCAGCCTGGTCGTGAGCGATGATCTCTACCGCCGCCGGCCTGACATGGACGAGGGGGGGTTGGCGAAGGCTCGGGCCAGAATCGTCAACGAGGCCGCGCTGGCATCGATCGCGCGGCGTCTGAATCTCGGCCGCTGGGTGCTGCTCGGGCGTGGCGAAGAGAAGGGCGGGGGGAGGGCCCGGCCGTCCCTGCTGGCCGACGCCGTGGAGGCGGTCATCGGGGCGATCTATATCGATTCGGGTTACGGGGTCTCACACGCCGTCGTCACCCGGTGGCTGGGTGAGCTCGCTGAGGACATCCAGCGGGCCGGCGAGGACTTCAAGAGCCAGCTGCAGGAACGGTTGCAGCGGCGCCGGCAGATGCCGAGATACCGGATCACTCAGGAAGAAGGGCCGGATCACGAACGGACGTTTGTGGCTGTCGTGGAGGCCAACGGTAAGGCGCTCGGGCAGGGCCGCGGTAAGAGCAAGAAGGAAGCCGAGCAAATGGCCGCCTCGGAGGCCCTCGTCGCGCTCGAACGCACTCCGTGAACCATCTCTGGGCGCCCTGGCGCCTGACCTACATCGCCGGGCCTCGCTCGGACGGGTGTTTCTTCTGCGACGCCGGCCGGGGAGCAGACGATCGGGAGGCCCGCATCGTCGGGCGGTCGACCGTAGGGTACCTCATCCTCAACCGGTTTCCCTACAACAGCGGCCATGTCATGGCGGTACCCTATCGCCATGTCACACGGCTTGACGCCCTGGCGGCTGAAGAGGCGCAAGGTGTCTGGCACCTAGTGGACGTAGCCGTCCGGGCGGTGGAGCGTGCGATGTCCCCGCAGGGCTTCAACATCGGGATCAACGTCGGCATCGCCGCAGGGGCCGGATTCGAGCACCTCCACGTGCACGTGGTGCCTCGATGGGTGGGTGACACCAACTATATGCCGGTGCTGAGCGACACCAAGGTGCTGCCCGAGCACCTCGACCAGACCTACGACCGGCTTGTCGACGCCCTCGCCGGGGTGTCCGATCTGCCCCGCAGCTGACGGCCCTGCGCCGGGGCCCGCGTTGACGCGGTTTTGCGCGCCTGCCTACAATTGAGGGTGTGCGGTGCCTCGTGGCGCCGCAGGGAGATGGGCGATGATAGATCCCACTGGTCGCGTCGACGACCCCGAGAAGCTGGCGGCATTCGAAGCCCGTATTGCGGGGGGCGATCGTGTCGAAGCCGGCGAGTGGATGCCCGTGACGTATCGCGCCGAGTGTCTGCGTCTCATTCAAATGCACGCCAACTCTGAGCTCATGGGCGCTTTGCCCGAGCGCGAGTGGATCCCTCGCGCCCCTACCCTGTCGCGCAAGATGGCCCTGGTGGCAAAGGTGCAGGACGAGATCGGGCACGCGCAACTCCTCTACCGGGTGGCGGAGGACTTGGGCAAACCACGGGCGCAGATGATCGACGACCTGTTGTCGGGTGCGTCCAAGTTCCACAACGTGTTCCACTATCCCGCCGAGACCTGGGCGGATGTCATCGTGATCCAGGTTTTCGTGGATGGCGCGGCCATGCAGACCCAGGGATCGTTGCGGTCCTGCTCGTACGCGCCGTACGCTCGCGTGCTGCGCCGCATCTGTTACGAAGAGGATTTCCACATTCGCCTTGGCATCGACGGTTTCAAGGCGCTGGCGGAGGGCACGCCGCGGCAGCGCGAGATGCTCCAGGACGCGCTGAATCGCTGGTGGACGCCTCTGATGCACTTCTTTGGACCGCGAGACAAGGCGTCGCCCCACCTCGAGACGATGATCCGCTGGCGGATCAAAGTGAAGAGTAACGACGAGTTGCGACAACAGTTTCTCCGGCAGTTTGTCCCCCTGATCCAGGAGTACGGGGTCCAGGTGCCCGACGCCGGGCTGAAGTGGGACGAAGCGGCCGGGGCGTATGTGTACGCGGAACCCGATTGGGAGGAATTTCGTCGTATTTTGAAGGGCGATGGGCCCAAGACGCGCGAGCGCCTGGCATTGCGCAACCGTGTCCACGCGCAGCACCGGTGGGTGCGCGAGGCCGTCGCCGGAAGGGGAGCGGCCGCCTGACCGGGTCGGGTGCGTTGAATCTGGGGACCATCGTGCCGGGGGCCGAGCACGTCTATGCCGTCTTCCGACAAGACAGCAAGAACGACTCGCACGTGCACGTCGGCGATGTGCACGCGCCCGACGCGGAGATGGCCCTGATCCTGGCCAAGGAACAGTTCGCCCGGCGCGATCCCTGCGTCAACTTGTGGGTCGTCCGCTACGCGGACATCGAGGCGACGGCGTACGAGGACGCGGACATGTTTGAGCCGGTGACCGACAAGAGTTATCGCTTTGGTGGATCCTACCGGGAACAACAGCGCATATACCGCCGCCGATGACCAACCTCTGGGCCGCGCCCGACGCGCCGGCCATCGTGGGTGACGCCGTCTCCCGCGCGGCCGTGCGCGCGCTGCTGCTGGCCCTCGCCGACGACGAACTCGTTGTTGGCCACCGCCATTCCGAGTGGACGGGGTTCGCCCCCGATATCGAGTCGGATGTCGCGATGTCGTCCATCGCGCAGGAAGAGATTGGGCATGCGCGCGTGTTCTACGATCAGATTGCCGCACTCGACGGGACCAGCGCCGACCGACTCGCGTTTGGCCGCGGCCCGGAGGCGTTTTGCAATGCCGTCTTGACCGAGAGGCCGAACGGTGATTGGGCGTTCTCGGTCGTGCGGGCCTGGTTGTATGATCACGCCGACGCGGTCCGCCTGCGGACCGTGGCAGCGTCACGGCTGGGCCCGTTCGCGTCCCTGGCGAAGACGCTGCTGCGCGAAGAGAAGTACCATGTCTTATTCGCCGACGCCTGGCTTGAGCGCTTGGCACGGGGTGGAGGCGACGCGTCGGGACGGGTGCAGCGGGCGTTGGAGGCGGCGTGGCCCGATGCGCTGGGAGTGTTCGAGACGACGCCGGACACCGAACACCTGGTGAGGGTTGGCGCGCTCGCCGCGGGTATGGATGCCCAGCGGTCGAGGTGGGAGTCCGACGTGCGGCCGCGTTTGGACGCGCTGGCGCTGACCGTGCCGGCCGGGGCGGCCCCGGTGGAGGGTGGACGGCAGGGGCGGCACCTGCCCGACCTGGGCATGTTATTGATGGAGATGACATCGGTGTGGCGCAGCGACCCAGAGGCCAAATGGTGACCCGCGACGCGGTCTGGCAGGCCCTCGGCGAGATCGAGGACCCTGAGCTGCCCATTGCCATCACCGAGCTCGGCCTGGTGCGGTCCGTGGAGATCGATGAAGGGATGGTGCGGGTCCGGCTTGTCCCCACATTCGTCGGGTGCCCGGCGCTCGACCTGATCCGCGAGTGCGTGCATCGCCGCCTGCTCGGCATGCCGGCCGTGCACGCCGTCGATGTCCAGTACACGTTCGACGAACCTTGGACGATCGACCGGATGACCGAGACCGGCCGCGCGCGGCTGACCGCTCACGGCGTGAGCGTCCCGCGCGTGCACCTGGCCGAGCCCGCGACCTGCCCGTTCTGCGGCTCGACCGATCTCGTCCTGGAGAATCCCTTCGGACCGACGCTGTGCCGGGCGGTCTACTACTGCCGCACCTGCCGGAATCCCGTTGAGCGGTTCAAACCCCCCGCCGATGTGCTGCCTGTTCCCGGGCGCTGACCCGGATCCGGCGCCTCCATGCGATTGAAGATCCTCGCGCTCGTCGCCGTGTTGGCCGCCGCGATCGTGGCCGCGAGACCGCTGTTTGTGCGGTCCGATCAGGCGCCGGGCGGCCTGCGGGCCGACGTGCTGGTGATGGGCGGGAGCCCAGCCGGTGTCGTGGCGGCGATCGCCGCAGCGCGTCAAGGCATGATTGTGGTGCTGGTGGAACCCAGGGCGTTCCTCGGGACGGTCATGACCAGCGCGATGCTGAACATGGTCGACGTCAGCCGGCGGCCCGACGGTACGTCGCTGATCAAGGGCGTGTTCATGGAGTTCTACGATCGGGCGGGCGGGATCAGTTTTGATCCCCGCGAAGTACGCAAGGTCTTCAAGAGCATGATCGATGGCGAGCCCGATATCAAACTGATGCTCAACACGCAGCTCGTCAGACCGCTGTTGGAGGACACACGCCTTGTCGGCGCGGAGGTGCGGACGGCAGACGGACAAGTCGTGACGATTCACGCATCCGTGACGATCGACGCGACCGACGACGGGGACCTGGCCGCGGCTGCGGGAGTGCCCTTTACCTTCGGCCGTGAGGAATCGGGCATCGACCGGCGCACGATGCCGGCGACGATGATGTTTCGCGTGGCCGACGTCGACTGGAAGACCGTGGTGCGCGTCGCCTACGCCTTCCGCAAGGGCAAGCAACCCAGCGGGGCGTTCCGCGGGTACGCGTGGGGCTTCTCACAATTCATGCGCGACTACGTGCCTGACGATCCGACGCTATCGGCGCACGATCTGAACATC
>CBRGMJ010000100.1:0-5969 GCA_967797525.1 uncultured bacterium
CACCGGCATACCCCGCAGCGCCTCCGCCACGGCCTGCACGAAGAACGCCGTGTACGTCAACGAGACGCCGTCGCGACGCCAGGCGTCCTTGTTGGCCTCTCGCCACGCGACGACGGCGCTCATCTCGGCCTCGATGACGCCGTACGCGTGGGGGATCTCCCGTTTGCTCTGCGCCATCCGCTGCGCGATCGACCGCCGGATCGGTGAGAGTTTCATGATCTGGTCGCCGGTGTGGACGGCCGCGGCCGGTGCGGCGGCCCCTGCCGGCGCGGCGACGCCGCGCCCGGCGGCGAACTTCAGCACGTCCTCTTTCGTGACACGCCCGCCGGCCCCCGTGCCTTCGAGCGTCTCGAGCGCTGCAAGCGGGATCTGGTGTTCTTCCGCCAGTCGCAACACCAACGGCGATAAGCGTGCTCCGCGCGACCCGGTCGCGGCGGGCGACCGCGGCCGCATCGGTGATTCATCCGAGCCAGCCGGCCCCGGTACCGCCCGCGCCGCCGTGGGCGCCGCGGCGGTTTCCGTTCCCGCCGTCTCGATCCGCGCGATCGGAGACCCCACAGGCCGGGTCTCTCCCTCCGCGACGAGCAGCTCCTTCAGGACGCCGGCAAACGGCGAGGGCATCTCCACGTTGACCTTGTCGGTGGTGATCTCGACCAACGGCTCGTACTTGTCGATCTGATCGCCGGGCTTCTTCAGCCACCTGGCGATGGTGCCCTCGTGAATGCTTTCACCGAGTTGTGGCAGTTTGATCTCGACCGACATCACGGCTCCTCGACTCAGTAGGCGGCCAGCCGGCGCATCGCGCCGGTGATCATCTCCGCGGTGGGTATGAACGCCGCGGCCAGTGGGTCAGAGTACGGCATCGCGGGGACGTCGAGGCCCGCGACGCGGACAATCGGGCCATCCAGCGAGTCGAACGCCTCTTCGGCGATAATGGCCGCGACCTCGGCGCCAAACCCCATAAACCGGTTGTCTTCGTAGACGACCATGGCCTTGTTCGTCTTGCGTACCGACGTCAGGATCGTCTCCGTGTCCAGCGGCCGCAACGTACGCAGGTCGACGACCTCCGCGTCGATACCCTCAGTGGCAAGCCGTTCGGCGGCCTGCAGCGTCTCGTGGAGCATTTGACCGTAGGCGAAGACCGACAGTGTGGTCCCCTGCCGCCGCACCGCCGCCGGCCCGATCGGCAACACGTAGTCGTCCTCGGGCACCTCGCCTCGAAGCGCCCGATACAGGCGCTTGTGCTCGAGGAAGAGCACGGGGTCCGGATCGCGGACCGCCGCCTTGAGCAGTCCCTTCGCATCATACGGCGTGTAAGGCGTCACCACCTTGAGACCCGGCACGTGGGTGTAGAACGCCTCGATGCTCTGCGAATGGTACAACCCGCCGTGGACCTCGACCCCACCCCCATAGGGCGCACGGATGACGATGGGGCAGCCAAACCCGCCGTTGCTCCTATACCGCATCCGCGCGGCTTCGCTCACGATCTGGTTGAACGCGGGATGGATGAAATCCGAAAACTGGATCTCGGCGATGGGGATCAGACCGTTGACCGCCATCCCGATCGCCGCGCCGACAATCGCCGATTCGGCCAGCGGGGTGTCGAGCACCCGTGCCTCACCAAACTCCGCGTAGAAGCCATCGGTGGCCCCAAACACACCACCCTTGATGCCGACGTCCTCGCCGAGGACGAGCACCCGCGCATCCCGCTTCATCTCTTCGTACATGCCCAGACGGATCGCGTCGAGCAGCCGCATCTCGGCCATGCGCGTCCCCTACCCCTCGTGGTAGACGTGCCGGGTGACGGTGGATGGATCGGGCCACGGCGTCTGCTCTGCGTGCTCGGTAGCATCGTTGACGATCGTCTTGATCCGCCCGTGGATTTCGGTGTACGGGGCCTCGTCCATCACACCCACTTGTTCGAGATAGTGCTTGAAGACCACGAGGGGATCCTTGCTCCGCCCGGCCTCCACGTCGGCGGTCGGCCGATACTTCTCCTGACGGTCTTCGGAGGAGTGCGCCGTCAGCCGCTCGACCTTGCACTCGATCAGGGTCGGACCTTCGCCGGCCCGCGCGCGCCGCACGGCTTCCCGCGCGACCGCGTAGCAGGCGAGCACATCGGACCCGTCGACGACAACACCCGGAAACCCATAGCCGGCGGCGCGCACCGCCACATCCTGCACGGCAAATTGCAGACGCTGCGGCACGGAGATCGCATACCGGTTGTTCTCGACGATGAAGAGCACGGGCAGTTTGTGGACGCCGGCGAAGTTCAACGCCTCATGCCAGTCGCCCTGGCTGGTGCCGCCCTCGCCCACAGACGTCACGCACACCTCGCCGGTACCGCGAACCTTGGCCGCGTAGGCGATGCCGGTGGCGTGCAGGTATTGCGTGCCGACCGGGCTGCTGGTGGAGAGGATCCTGTGCGCGGGATGCGCCCAGTGCGCGGGCATCTGGCGGCCGCCGCTGCTGGGATCGGTCTCTCGGGCGAAGAGCCCGAGCATCAGGTCGCGGGCACTCATGCCCTTGGTCAGACACGCGGCGAGCGACCGGTAGAACGGCACCAACCAGTCACGCTCACGGTCGACGGCCCACATGATGCCGACCTGCGCACCCTCGTGCCCCTGGCCCGAGATGACGAAGGGTACCATCCCCGCGCGCTGGAGTATCCACATGCGCTCGTCGATGGCGCGGGCCAGCGCCACGTACGAGTACATCTCCAACAGGTGGTCGCGGGTCAGACCTAAGGCCTCGTGTCTGGTCTGCGCGGCCTTGATATCACGCGCTGCCATCCGATCGTCGCCCCCTCAAGCTTTGTGCAGAGTCCGTTCCCTGCACCCGGCCGGGCGTTGTGGGCCCGGCGAGGGTCTTGTGTTCTACGCGTGCAGCACGCGCCCGAGCGCGTCCAGGGCCGCCTCCTTGACCGCCTCCGAAAGTGTCGGATGCGAGTGGACCGCCCCGCCAAGCTCCACGACCGTACCTTCAAGATACTTCGCCACGACGCCCTCCGCCAGGAGATCTGTGACTGAGGGCCCGATCATATGGATACCCAGAATCTCGCCCGTCCCGGCGGCGCTGACGATCTTGACGAAGCCGTCGCGGGCGTCCTCGATCACGGCCTTGCTGGTCGCCTGAAAGGTAAACTTGCCGACCTTGACCTCGTGGCCTTGCTCCTTGGCCTGCTCCTCCGAGAGCCCCATGGTGGCAACCTGCGGGAAGCTAAAGGTGGGGCGCGGCACGGCCTGATAGTTCATCGGCGGGTGCTTGAGCCCGGCCATGGTTTCGGCGGCGTGCACGGCCTCGTCCTGGCCGACGTGAGCCAGACGAAACGGCCCGCCGATCACGTCACCCGCCGCGTAGATCCCCGACACCGACGTGTGAAACGCCTCATCGACGATGACCGCGCCGTTCTTGGTCGCAACCCCGGCGGCATCCAGGGCGAGCCCCTCCAGCAGCGGCGCACGTCCCACCGCGATCAACAGGTATTCGGCCTCGACCGTCTCCGTCTCTGCACCCTTCGCCAGCGTGATCGCGACCCCGGCGCCCCGCACGTCAACCGCCTTCGCGGTCGTCCCCGCCCGGACGGCAATGCCCTTGCGGCTAAAGATTCGCTCCAGGGCTTTGCCGATCTCCTGATCTTCGAGCGGAAGGACCGTAGGCAGCAACTCGACCAGCGTCACCTTGCTGCCCAGCGCGTTGAACAGACTGGCGAACTCCGCGCCGACGGCCCCGGCGCCGAGAATCACGATCGTCTTGGGGATGTCGGCCAGCGAGAGCGCACCCGTGCTGTCGAGGATACGCTGGTTGTCGATCGTCACCCCGGGGATGCTGCGGGGGGTTGATCCGGTGGCGATGAGCGCCTGCTTCCCTTCGAGCTCGGTTTCCGAACCGTCGTTGAGCGCGACGCCGACCTTCGTAGGGGACAAAAAGCGCGCGCTGCCGTTGAAGACGTCGATCTTGTGTTTGCGCATGAGGTACTGGATCCCACGGTGCAACCGCTCGACGACCGCGGTCTTTCGCTCCTGCATCTTGGTGAAGTTGATCACGACCTGACCGATCTCGACGCCCAGTGACGGCGCGTCCTGGAGACGCTCGACCAGCTCTGCGGAGTGCAGCAACGCCTTGGTGGGGATGCACCCCCAGTGCGTGCAGATCCCGCCGAGCTTGTATCGCTCGACGACGGCGGTCCGGAGCCCCAACTGGGCGGCTCGGATGGCTCCGACATACCCGGCGGGGCCTCCGCCGATCACCACCAAATCATACGGTTCAGCCACGTCCGCCTCCACGCATCGGATGCTGCGCCCGCGGGTTGCGCATCATGGGGGTCACCATTCGCTGATCATTGACACGGATTTTCGCCCTGTGTAGCCTTCGGTCGTGCCATGCCAGAATGCCACTTCGTGTTCATCGGTCTTCCAGCACAGAAAGATCGGCCTGCCGCGGAGCCGCGAGGGGAAATCCACGAGACCCAGGTCGAGATCACGGAGGATCACGCCCGACGCGTCGACCTCCTTGACCACCCGGGAAAACTCCCCGAGAAGTCCGTCGAGCACCCGCTGCCGCTCGCCGATGGTCGACAATACGGGCTCGCTACCCTCCAGACGCTGCCAGAGGATGGCGAGCAGTTCCTGCGAGCGCCGCATTTCGTCGCGTAGCCGCCGAAGACGCGCGATCCTGGGCGCCAGCTGCGCCAGGCTGGCGTTGGCTTCGGCCAGCGTGTACAAACGCGGCGACTCTTCGCTCACGGCTTGCGGACACGCACCCGGATCGTATGATAGCCGCTGGCGCCGTCGGGCAGCGTGGGGGCCTCTTGTGCGGTCTGTATGACCCCCTTGCCGTCGCGGGCGCGCACTTTCAGCGTGTACTCTCCCGGACCGGTCGGCTTCCACACGGCGGCCCACAGCACCCATGTATACGGCCCCAGGGGCTTCTTGGTCTCTCCCTTGATCCAGGTCTTACCGCCATCCCCACTGACCTCGAGATCCAGGATGCCACGGTCGCCGGCATACGCGACCCCGCCGACGTCCACATCGCCGGTCGGCCCGAGAGTGGCCGTCTGACCCGGGAGGCGGAACATCGACGTGGTCTTCACGATCGCCTCATCGATCCAGCCCGACGCCTCCCAGTACCCGGTGAAGTTCGTGGAGACGGCCTCGATCTTAGTGATCCACTTGGGATTCTTCATCCCAAAGTAGCCGGGGATGAGAATCCGCAATGGGAACCCGTGGTTGAACGGTAGCCGCGCGCCGTTGATCTCATAGACCAGCACGGTATCGGCGTGCATGGCCTCCATGACCGGAATGCCTTCCGTGTACCCGTCTGCGCACCGAAACGCAAACCGGATAGCCTTCGCATTGACGCCGCCGGCCTGCGCGATCACATCACGGAACCGCACGCCCTTCCACATAGCATTGCCGATCAGGTCGCCGCCCACCTCGTTGCTGATACACTCCAACGTGTGGTATCGCGACACCGACGGCATCGCGAGAATCTGCTCGTACCTGAGTTTGACCGGAGTCCCGACGAGCCCGGCGATCTCGAGTTGCCATTTGGTGACGTCGACCTTCGGATCGAGCCCCACCGGGTTCTTGCTGACGACGTAGAATTTGTCGGTGGGCGTCACCTCCGGCGGGAGGCGGCCCGCGACGCGGTCGAGCAACGACTGTGCGGCGGCCCCGGCGTGCGCCGCGGACGCGACGACCCATTGGACGAGACCGGCCGCCCCTGCCAGCGCGCTGCCGACGATCAGCGAGCGGGCGAGAAACTCGCGCCGGCTGAGACCGGTCGGTGTCGCCGGCGCGGCCGCCGGGCGTCCCTGCCGGTTCGCAAGTGCGAGCGCCGCGGCAAAGATCAGACCGGTCAGCAGCGCGTCACCGAGGACGGCGGCCCGTACGGTGAGCGATGCCGCGGCCGTGGCCTCGGCGTCGCTCATCCCCTGGGCGCCGTTGAGTGAGGTCAGGTAGTTCATC
>CBRGMJ010000101.1:0-5958 GCA_967797525.1 uncultured bacterium
TGCTGCCCTGAAACACGACGTCGCCGACAAACGCCAGACCGTCGCCGATCAGACAGATGTGCCCAGGGCTGTGCCCCGGGGTGTGCACGACGCGAAACGTCTGCCCCCCGAATGTGACGCGGTCGTCTTCGCGCAGAAGGCGGTCGGGGGTGGGCGGCGTTGGCACCATGATCCCAAACATCGCCGCCGCGCGCTCGGACGCCACCTCGAGCACTGGTAGTTCCTGCTCGTGGATCAAGAACGGCGCGTGGGTGGCGTCGACCAGCCCGCGGACGCCGCCGATGTGGTCGAAGTGGGCGTGGGTCACGATGATCTGGTCGACCGTGAGCCCGAGCCGCGCGATCGTCGCCAGCAGCCGGGGCGCTTCATCGCCGGGATCGATGACGGCCGCCCGGCGTGTGGACTCGTCGCCGACGATGTAGCCGTTCGTGCCGATCGGACCCAGTGACAACGTCTCGATGATCACGCCCTATGCCTCCGGACTCCAGGGATGGGATGCGGGCACGGGGAATATCTTAGCGCTCGGGGCGTGTAAAGCCCTTTAGATATCGACGCGCGGCCTCGAGCCGCTGGGGCAGGCGGTCCTCCCAGCCGGCGCCGTCGATGTCGGCCGCGGGGAGAAAAAGCAGCGCATGGGCGTCACCCAGCAAGAGATTGTACGACACTCCCGGGAACGGTCCGCCGATCCGGTGGATCGACCCGCGATCAACGACGAGCGCGGAGTCGATGCGCTGCGCGGTGTCGCGGAGACGATTGTACGCGTCGGTTTCGTTCGGGATCATGCGGTTCACATTGTACCCCATAGGGTACGGGAGGCGAAATGACACAGGCCACGACGCCATCGACGGATGCGCCGAGCAAGAACTGGTCGCAGACCTGGGCGGCAGCGCTGCCCTACGCGGAGTTTCTCGCACGACACGGTGAGCCGAAGCACCAAGAGCGGTGGCAGCGGACGTACGAGCAGGTGGCGTTGACCGCCGAGCAACGCGCCCTGGTCGGCAGCTTCACCCGGCAGATGCACCTGCTCTGCGTGGCCGGCGCCTGGTGTGGTGACTGCGTCCTACAGTGCCCCATCATGGAGAAGATTCACGAGGCCTCGCCGGTGGTCCACGTGCGGTACATAGATCGTGACGTGCACCGCGACATCCAGGACGAGCTAGCCATCAATGCCGGGCGGCGGGTGCCGGTCACCGTGTTCCTGGCGGAAGACTTCGAGGAGTGCGGCCGCTTCGGCGAACGCACGCTCTCAACGTACCGGCGGATCGCGCGGGATCGGCTCGGACCGTCGTGTCCCACGGGAATCGTGCCGCCGGACGACGCGTATCTGGGGGCGGTCACGGCCGACTGGGTGAACGAGGTCGAGCGCATGCAGCTCTTGTTGCGGCTCTCACCGAGGCTCCGGGCGAAACACGGCGACTGACGCCTCAGGGGCGCGCCCCGCAGCCCGGACGGCGTCGTACGTCGCGGCCATTGCCGCGTGCGCCGCGGCCACCACCGTCATGGTGGCACTACGCGGGTCGCTCGGGCTCGCGACGGTCTCGCTCATCTATCTGCTCACGGTGTTCCTCTGCGCCGTGTGGTGGGGACGAGGTCCCGGGCTCGCGGCCAGCCTGCTCTCATTTCTTGCGCTGAACTTCTTCTTCACGCCACCCTACCACACGTTTCGCGTCGCCTTGTCGGAAGACGTGATCGGCCTTCTGGTCTTCCTGCTGGTCGCCGAAATGACGGCCCGTGTCGTCCGCGACCGCCTTCGGCTTCAGCGCAACGCGGCTGAGGCAGAGGCGCTGCGGAAGACGGACGAACTGAAATCGGCGCTACTCTCCGCGGTGTCTCACGACCTCCGGACACCCCTCGCATCGATCCGGATCGCCGCGACTGGGCTGCTGCAGGAGGATGTGCGTTCTGACGAGCCCACCCGGCGCGAGCTGCTGAAGATGATCGACTCCGAGGCCGCGCGACTGGCCCGGCTCGTAGGCAACCTCCTAGACCTCTCCCGGATCGAAGGCGGCGTCCTCGCGCCGGTCCGGGAGTGGCGGGATCTACAAGAAGTCATTGCCCGCGCCGTGGATCACGTGCACGAACGACTCGGAGAGCATCAGATCGCGATGGACGTCGCGCCGGATCTGCCGCTGGTCCCGCTGGACTTCACGCAGATCGAGGACGTCCTGGTGAACCTGCTAGACAATGCCGTCCGGCACTCCCCCGAGGGGACACCGATCCGCGTCACCGCCGCCGCACGAGGTGACCTAGTAACTGTGCAGGTGGAGAACGAGGGCCCGTCGATCGCTCCCGACGTGGCACAGAGGATCTTCGATCGCTTCTACAGCGTGCAACGTGATCGCCGGAGCCTTGGCCTCGGTCTGGCGATCTGCAAAGGCCTGGTCGAAGCGCACGGCGGACGCATCTGGGTCGCACGCCCTGGGGACCCGGGCGCGCGCTTCGCGTTCACGCTGCCGCTGACTGATCCCAACGCACCTCGAGCGGGGCCGGGGAGTATACGCCGATGAGCGGTGCGCGAATCCTCGTCGTCGACGACGAACCGCAGATCAGGCGTGCACTCATTCGCACGCTCGAGGCCAATGGATTCGACGTCCGCGCCGTCGGGACGGGCGAAGAAGCCCTGGCGTCGCTAAAGTGGCGGCCCGAGGTGGTCCTGCTTGATCTGATGCTGCCGGATCTCGATGGGCTGGAGGTCGCCCGCCGGATCCGCGAACAGGCGCCAATGCCCATCCTGGTGCTCTCGGCGAGGGGCGAAGAATCGCGAAAGGTCGCGGCGCTTGACCAGGGCGCCGACGACTACATCACCAAACCGTTTGGTACTGAAGAACTCCTGGCGAGGCTCCGCGTCGCCCTCCGCCATGCCGCCGGCCAGCCCACAGCGCCGGTCATCGAGGTCGGCGAGTTGCGGATCGACCTGGAGCGTCGCGTGGTCGCCCGCGGAGGCGCGGACGTGCACCTCACACCGACCGAGTACGAGGTGCTCAAGCTCCTGTCCCGGCACGCCGGGAAGGTCCTCACGCACCGCATGTTGCTGCAACAGGTGTGGGGACCCGAACACATCGATGAGACCCAGTACCTGCACGTGCTGATCAGCCAACTGCGGCGCAAGATCGAGCCACAACCTGCGCGCCCCCAATACATCCTCACCGAGCCTGGCGTAGGCTACCGATTCCGCGCGCCGTCCTGAATTCTTAGAAGTTCCTTAGCCTTCCGCGCCGCGCCGTAAGGACTTCTTGATGTGCGGCCTGTTACTCTCACGGGCATGCGTGACGGGCCAGTATCGCTGAGCGACACCTCGACCGGTATGTCGGCGCGATGACACACGGGCGATTCTTGCCGCGGCCGGCGACCAGATGGCGATTGCCGTCGTGGTCGATGCGCCGCTTTCTGCTCGGACGGCCACTGCCCTCGGATGAGGTACCGCACCAGACCGTGGGCAAGTTCGTGGGGCTCGCCGTCTTTGGGTCGGACGTCCTCTCGTCGGTCGCGTACGCCACCGAGGAAATCCTGCTCGTGCTCGCCCTGGCCGGCGTCGCCTACTTCGGGCTCTCCATCCCAATCTCGATCGCCATTTCGCTCCTTCTGATCGTGCTCACGATCTCCTACAGGCAAACGATCTTCGCGTATCCCAACGGTGGTGGCGCGTACATCGTCGCCCGCGACAACCTCGGTGAGGGGCCGGCCCAGACCGCCGGTGCCGCCCTGCTGACAGACTACATCCTGACAGTATCGGTCAGCATCGCCTCGGGCGTGGCCCAGATCGTCTCGGCATTTCCGTCCCTCGCTCCCTGGCGCGTGGAGGCATCGGTGGCGGCGATCCTGTTCATGATGTTGGTGAACCTCCGAGGAGTGCGCGAGTCAGGGACCTTCTTCGCCATCCCGACCTACTTCTTCGTCGTGACGATCATTGGGATGCTGGTCGTTGGGTTCTACCAGCTGGTGACAGGGCAACTCGGTAACGTCACGGGCTTACAGTTCGAAGGAAGCGCGCTCCAGCCGTTTACCCTCTTTCTCCTCCTGCGGGCGTTCAGCAGCGGCGCAGTGGCGGTGACGGGAACCGAGGCTATTAGCAACGGCATCACCGCCTTCCGCGAGCCCAAGAGCCGAAATGCGGCGGCGACCATGGCCTGGATGAGCGCTCTGATCGGCACGACGTTTGTGGGAGTCACCGTCCTGGCCCTTCGTATACACGCGGTGCCCGTCGAGAACGAAACGGTCATCTCACAACTGGCCAGGACGATCTACGGACCGGGCGCGCTCCACCTGACGACGCTGGTCGCAACCACGGTCATCCTCATCCTGGCCGCCAACACCTCATTTGCCGACTTCCCGCGGCTCTGCGCGCTGCACGCCGGCGACGGGTTCCTCCCTCGACAGTTGACCTACCGGGGAAGCCGCCTCGTGTTCTCCTGGGGGATCGTCGCGCTAGCGGCCGTTTCATGTTTGCTCGTGGTCATCTTCCACGCAGAAGTGTCACAGCTCATCCCCCTGTATGCCATCGGGGTTTTCCTGTCGTTCACGATGTCGCAGACGGGCATGATGGTCCGGTGGCAGAGGATCGGGCGTCTTCGGCCGGACGAGGTCGTGGAAACGAAGGGATCCGTCCTGCGGCACGATCCGCAGTGGCGATCGAAGCTGGTCGTCAACGCGGTCGGAGCCGCGCTGACGACCGCTGTTATGATCGTCTTCGCCGTCACGAAGTTCATGCAGGGCGCGTGGATCGTCGTCATCCTCATCCCGGCCCTGGTGTGGATCTTCTTCCGCATCCATCATCACTATCAGGAAGTCCGCCGCCAGTTGAGCGTCGGCGACCGCGTCGGCCCGCCGCCGCCGGTGCCGATCATCCATCTGGTGTTGATTTCCAACGTCCACGCGGCGGCGCTGCGTCAGATCCAGTTCGTCCGATCCCTCGGATTCCGGTGGATTGCTGTCCACGTCGCGACCGACGAAGAAAAAGCGACAGAGGTCCGCCACAAATGGCAGCGATTCTTTCCGGATGACCCGCTGGTGGTGCTCCCCTCGCCATTCCGTGACATGGTTGGGCCGATCCGCCACTACGTCGTGCGCCTACGGGCGGAGCATCCCGATGCCTTCATCCACATCATCATGTCCCAGATCCTGATGGACAACCTTGTCGAGCAGGCTCTCCATCAGAACACGACGGTGATCTTCAAACTGGCGCTGCAGGACATCCCCATGGTGGTGGTGACCGACGTGGGGTATCCCCTTCATCCCGGGGATCCCGAACCGATCGTGGAAGTGGTCCCCGGCGCGGAGCACACCGCAGCCCCGGTCGATCGGGGGCCTCAAGCCGAACCGTCAGCGACCTTACGGGATCGTCATGACCGATAGTCTCTCGTGGTTCGTCTTGATCGCTGCGGCGGCCGGAGGGTTCACGGTGGCCATGGTCGGCGAGACCATCGCCGAGATGCTGTGGGCACTGGCCGGGGCATTCGCGGGCATGCTCGCCACCCTCGCCGGCCTCTCGATTCTCTCGCCGCCCGTCCGCCTTACTCTCGCCACCTCGGTTGATGTCGCGGTGGCGGCGCTATGGACTTCCATGCTGGCCTGGCTGGTGACGTTCTGGTGGGAAACCCTGACCGGGAGGGTTCGGCGATCGCGGCCGTTACAGTGAAGAGGGGGTCTCCGCTCGTCCGCGAAACACGTGTGCGACAAGGCGCCGCCGGGTCCGCACGTATCTGCTCGCGGGTTTGCTGACGGTCCTGCCGCTGTTCACCACCGCGTTTGTCTTGGTGCGTCTCTTTCGATTCCTGGACAATGTCCTCGACCCGCTCATCGACTTTCACATTCCGGGGCTCGGCCTGGCGAGCGGTATCGTCCTGATCCTCGCGGTGGGCGCGCTGACGACCAACATTGTTGGTCACCGCATCACCCAGCTAATCGACGGGTTGATGTCGAGGATCCCGTTCGTCCGCGCGCTGCATCCTGCGGCCAAAG
>CBRGMJ010000102.1:0-5953 GCA_967797525.1 uncultured bacterium
GAGGTCCGGGCGCTGGCGATGTGGATGACGTGGAAGTGCGCGTTGGTGAACCTGCCCTACGGCGGCGCGAAGGGCGGGGTCATCGTCGACCCACGGACGTTGTCGCAGGGCGAACTCGAACGCCTGACCCGCCGCTACGCCTCCGAGATCACGCCGCTGGTGAGCCCGTACGGCGACATCCCGGCGCCGGACGTGGGGACCAACGCCCAGGTCATGGCCTGGATCATGGACACGTACAGCATGCACCACGGTCATTCGATCGCCGCGGTCGTCACCGGCAAGCCCGTATCGATCGGCGGGTCCGTGGGGCGTGTCGAGGCCACCGGCCGCGGCGTGACGATCGCGGCCCGCGAGACCGCGCGCCACCTGGGTCTGCCATGGAAGGGCGCGCCGGTTGTCGTCCAGGGCTTTGGCAACGTCGGCTCCAACGCGGCACGGCTCATGTGGCAGGACGGTTGCAAGGTGATCGCCGTCTGCGACGTGGGGGGGGCTATCCACAACCCCGACGGATTCGATGTGGCCGCGCTGCAACAGCACGTCGCGCAGACCGGCAGCGTCGTCGGCTTTTCGGGGACGACCCCGATCGCGCACCGCGAGCTGCTCGAGGTCCCGTGCACGTTTCTCGTGCCCGCCGCCCTCGAAGGGCAAATCACCGCCGACAACGCCGAGCGGATCCGCGCCCGCGTCATCGTGGAGGGCGCCAACGGCCCGACAACCCCGGAGGCCGACGAGATCCTCGGCGCGCGTGGTACGACGATCGTGCCCGACATCCTGGCCAACTCCGGCGGGGTCATCGTGTCGTACTTCGAGTGGGTGCAGGATCTGCAGAGCCTGTTCTGGAGCGAGGACGACATCAACCAGCGGCTCGAACGCATTATGGTCCGGAGCGTGCGCGACGTCTTTGACGTTGCGCACGCTCAGGAGATTGACCTCCGGCTCGCCGCGCTCCAGCGCGCGGTCGACCGGGTCGCCGGCGCGCTGATGACCCGCGGCATCTATCCCTAACCTGTTGAACCCGCCGATCCTCCGAGACCCGTGATGCGTTTTGAATTGATCTCGCAAGACCCCGCCGGCGCGCGTCTGGGCCGGCTGCACACCTCGCGCGGCATCGTGGAGACGCCGGCGTTCATGCCGGTAGGGACCAACGCCACGGTCAAGGCGATGACCCCGGAGGACGTCGCCGAGACCGGCGCGCAGATGATCCTGGCCAACGCGTTCCATCTCTACCTGCGCCCCGGCGTCGAGGTCATCGATCGCGCCGGAGGTCTGCACGCGTTCATGGGCTGGTCCGGCCCGATCCTGACCGACAGCGGAGGCTACCAGGTGCTCAGCCTGGCGAAGATCCGCACCGTGGACGAAGACGGGGTCACGTTTCGCTCGCCCGTCGACGGCAGTCTCCACCGGTTCACGCCGGAGGGCGTGATCGATTTCCAGCGTGTCCTGGGATCGGATGTCGTGATGCCCCTCGACGTGTTGCTGGGATACCCGCACAGCGCGGAGCAAGCCCGGGGGGCGATGGAACACACGCTGCGCTGGGCGGCGCGCGCCCGCGAGCATCACGCGCGCTCCGGCAGCGGTGCGCTCTTCGGCATCGTCCAGGGCGGGTTTGAAGCAGACCTCCGGGCTGAGGCCGCCCGGCGGACCGCGGCGATGGACTTCCCCGGGTACGCCATCGGCGGGCTGTCCGTCGGAGAGCCGCACGACGTGATGCACCGTTTGCTGAGAGTGGTGGACGCCGAACTGCCGCGCGATCGGCCCCGCTATCTGATGGGTGTGGGGAGCCCGCCCAGCCTCCTCGAAGGGATCGCCCGAGGGGTCGATCTGTTCGATTGCGCGCTGCCGACACGCGTCGCGCGGACGGGCGCCATTTTCACCACACAGGGCCGGATCAACATCCGCAATGCCGCCTTCCGCGATGACATGCGGCCGCCCGACCCCGATTGCTCGTGCCGTGTCTGCACGCACACGACGCGGGCATACCTGCGCCATCTGTTTGCCGCGGACGAGATGCTCGGACCGCGGCTTGCAACGTATCACAACCTGGCATTCATGGGGCGGCTCGCACGCGAGGCCCGTGGGGCGCTGCGTGACGGGCGCTACCCCGCGTGGATGACGCGCACGCTGGGCGCGTACACGACACCATGGTAGGCAGGAAATCATGCATCATCGTGGAAAGTGAAGCGCCACCAGGTCGCCAGGAGGACACACGATGCCCAGCCAGCAGACGCCTGTGCCGTTTATTCTCACGCTCGTCGTGTTCTTTTTTGTCTGGTACTTTCTGCTGATCCGGCCACAGCGCAGCCAGGCGAAGAAACGGCAGGAGATGCTGAATACCTTGAAGCGCGGCGACCGGGTGGTGACCGTCGGCGGGATCCACGCCACCGTGGCCGACCTCAAGGAAGACCTGCTCGTGCTCGACCTGGCGCCCAACATTCGAGTGAAGGCCGATCGCGGGTCGATTAGCTACGTCCGCGCGAAGGGCGAGGGCAAGGCGGAAGAGTGACCGGCATCCCCGTTCAACCCATCGTTCCGACCCTGGAAGACGTCAAGCGCGATCCCGAGGTCCAAGCCTTCATTACGAAGGCCAACGAGTATACCGGCGTGATCGGCTACACGGAACATGGCGCGCGTCACGCGAACCTGACGTCGAGCATTGCGGGTAACGTGCTGCGGAGGTTGGGCCACGACGAACGCGAGGCGCATCTGGCGGGAATCGCGGCCTACCTGCACGATATCGGCAACCTGGTGAGCCGCGCCAATCACGAGCACACCGGGGCGGTGCTGGCGGATGGGATCCTCGCCCGGCTGGGCATGGTGGCCGACGAGCGCGCTGTGGTCATGAGTGCCATCGGGAACCACGAGGAGAGCCACGGTGAGCCGGTGAGCGCGGTCGGTGCGGCCGTGATCCTGGCCGACAAATCCGACGTGCATCGCAGCCGGGTCCGCAACCCCGACCCGGCGACGTTGGACATCCATGACCGCGTGAACAACGCCGTCGAACATTCATTCCTCCGCGTCGAGGAGAAGAGCAAGACGATCACCCTCGAACTGACGATCGATACGGCACTCTCACAGGTGATGGAGTACTTTGAGATCTTCCTGGGACGGATGCTCATGTGCCGGCGGGCCGCCAAATTCCTGGGCTGCGACTTCAAGTTGCAAATCAACGGGACCAAGCTCCTGTAGCCGGGACGGGCATAGACGACCCTCGGCGAGCGTTGGCTGTCGAAGTAGCCGTATGCGTACGCTCATCGTGATGCCGCTGTTCAATGAGCGCCCGACTGTGGCGCGCGTGCTAGCCCACGTACGCCAATCCGCCCCTCATGCAGATATCCTGGTGGTGGACGATGGGTCCACCGACGGATCATCGGACGTCCTCAAGCGTCACACGGACATCACGGTGATCAGCCATCACGAGAACAAAGGGTACGGAGCGTCGCTTATTGACGGGTTCGCCTACGCGATCGAGAACACGTATGAGGCGGTCGTCACCATTGACTGCGACGAGCAACACGAGCCGCGGCAGATCCTAGATTTTCTCGACGCGCTGCGGGATGCCGACATTGTGTCGGGCAGCCGCTACCTTGATCCGAGCTCCGGCGGCGATCCCGCGCCGCCCGATCGCCGGCGTCTGAACGAAGAGATCACCGCCAAGGTGCGGGCGATCACCGGGTACCCGATCACCGATGCGTTCTGCGGCTTCAAGGCCTATCGTGGCGACGCGTTACGCCTGATGCGGCTGACCGAGCCGTCGTATGGCCTGCCGCTCCAGGTCTGGGTGCAGGCGGCGCACCATCGCCTGCGGGTCAAGGAACTCCCGACCGCGAGGATCTACAAGAACCCCGAGCGCCGGTTCTGGGGTGGTCTGGACGACGCCGAGGTGCGAAAGCGGTACTACGAAGGCGTCTTGGAGCGGGAGGTGCGGCAGTGGCTCGTGTCCTCGCCATAGGCCCCCATCCCGACGATCTCGAGATCGCCATGGGCGGCACGATCGCGTTGCTCCTGTCGCAGGGGCACGAGGTCGTCATGTGCGATCTGACCAACGGCGAGCCGACGCCCATGGGGACGCCGGAGCGGCGGGCCCGCGAAGCCGCGGAGGCCGCCCGGATCTTGCACGTGTCGCGGCGAATGACGCTCGATCTCCCGAACCGCTCGCTGGAGCCGACACTGGAGGCCCGGCGCACAGTGGCTGAGGTTATCCGTGAGGTGCGGCCGGAGATCCTCTTCATTCCCTACTGGGTGGACGCGCACCCCGATCACGTGGCGGCGGCCGCGTTGGGCGAGGCGGCGCGCTTCTGGGCCAAACTCACCAAGACCGACATGCGGGGCGAGCCGCATTACCCTCGACGCGTCTATCATTTCTTTAGTGATCACTACAACCTCCATATCGCCCCGGCGTTCATCGTCGACATCTCGGCACACTACGAGACCAAGATGGCCGCGATTCGCGCGTATGTCTCCCAGTTCAGCGATGCGCGCGGGAACGCGTGGATCTTCGATGAGATCCGCGATTCGTGCCGCTACTTTGGCCGGTTGATTTATCGCGAGTACGGAGAGCCCTTTGCCTGCCGCGAGGAAATTGGCATCGCGCGCTGGGACGGATTGATCTGATGGGTCCGGCCCGGGGCGCGATCGAATGGCCCGAGTTCGAACTGGAGATCCCGACCGCGTCGCCGTCCGCGGTCGAAGCCCCACCGTACGCGTCGTGGCTTGATCTGGCGCGGCGCAATCAGACGGCGCTCGATGCGGCGGATGTGCACATCGGCGGTGTGCGTCTGGTGGATCTGCGGCGGCGCGCCCGCGCAGAAGCCCTGGCGCTCGCGGCCGCCTACACCCGCGCGCTGGGCGTCGAGGTGACGCCGGGAGGCAGTGATCTCCTCCTGTGTACCGGTCACCAGCCGGTGCTGGTCCATCCCGGCATCTGGATCAAGTACCTGGGGATGGCGCGTCTGGTGCCGGCCGGAGGCGTCGGGTTGAATCTCATCGTTGACAGCGACGCGCTCGAAGAGGTGGCAGCGGATGTGCCGCGGAGCAACGGCCGCCTGAGCCGTGCCCGCGTCCCCCTGGCCGCCACAGGGACCGACGTGCCGGCTGAGGCAGTGCCGGCGCCGTCGCACGAGCAGTGGCGCGCGTTTATCGCTTCAATCGACGCGCATCTCGCGACGTTGAGCGAGCCGGCGGTCACGGAGGCCTGGGCGCGGGTACGGACCCGTCAGACGCCGCCGTCGCACCTAGGGCTGGCGGGCGCCCTGACCGCGGTCCGTCGCGCGCTCGAGGGCCCCAGACCGTATTTGGATCTACCGGTGTCACACCTGGTGCGCAGCGGGGCCTTCCGCCGGTTCGCGCTGGCGATCTTGACGGACGCCCGGCGGTTCGCCGACGTGTACAATGCCTGTCTCGCGTCATACCGTGAACACTACGGCATCCGGACGAGCGCGCAGCCGTTCCCCGATTTGACGGTCGACGGCGCGCGGATCGAGACGCCCTTCTGGTATGTCGCCCGCGGCCGGCGGGGGCCGCTGTCGGTTGACGTGAAGGCGGGCCGGCTGCTCGCCGACGGTGATGCAGTCGCCGCGCTGCCGGCCGATCCCAACGACCCGACGTTCGCCGCGGCGGCCATCCGGCCCCGGGCGCTCACGCTGACCGCCTACGCTCGCCTTGCGCTCGCCGATCTCTTTGTCCACGGCATCGGCGGCGGTCGCTACGATCGCGCGACCGACGCCATCGTGCGCGTGTTCTTCGGCATCGAGCCGCCCGCATACGCCACCGTGACCGCGACGCTCTTCCTTCCGTTCTCGGGTGGCGGCCGCGCCGATGAGGAACGCCGCCGCCTGCGGCGCCTGCTGCTCGACCTGCAGCACAATCCCGATCGGTTCTTGCCCGCCGATGGGCCACACCACGAGCTCGTGCAGGAAAAGTGGGCGGTGATCCGGCGTCTGGACGAGGCCTCGAG
>CBRGMJ010000103.1:0-5923 GCA_967797525.1 uncultured bacterium
AGGCGAAGACAGAGTTGTTCTACTTCGGTAAAGTATCGGTCACGAGCCCGCCCATAGGCCTCCGCCGTCGCTGCATCTGCCGTCACTTCCACTGAGGCCCCCGTCTCCGCATCGACCAGACGCAGATCGCCCTCGAGCGCCGGGGTCAGCTCCTCATCGGCGAGCAGATGGATGAGGAACGGTTCGAACCGATGATACCTGGCCAGCCGCAGACCGTCGGTGATACCCTGCGGGAACATCAGATCGGAGATCACGATGAGCACGCCGCGCCGCCGCGTCCGCAAGGTGTAGTCGCGGAGCGCGCCGGTCAGGTTGCTGCGCCCCTCAGGCGCGATATTGCCTAGAAAGCGGAAGAGCGTCAGCGTGCCGGCGCGACCGCGCCGTGGCGCCAGCACCCGGGCGGGGCCATCGGTGAACGCCACCGCGCCGACGCGGTCGAGATTCGCCAGCCCAATATAGCCTAGCGCCGCGGCCACGCGGACGGCGTAGTCAAGCTTTCGCGGGTGCCCCCACGCCATGGAGCGACTGGCGTCGATGAACAGGTGGACATTGATGTCTTCATCTTCGCTGAAGAGTTTGACGAAGAGCCGATCGAGGCGCGAGTAGATGTTCCAGTCGACGTAGCGAAAATCATCGCCGACCTGATACGAGCGGTAGTCGGCAAACTCGACGCCGCGGCCGAGCGTGCTGCTGCGGCGCTCGCCTCGTACACCGCTGCGGTAGAGGCGGCGTGACAGCAGCGTCAGGCGTTCCAACCGAGCCAGGAAGTCCGGCTCGAGCAGGAGCTCGTCCCGGGTTAACTGGTCCATGATGCCGAGGCCGCCGCGCTCACCGGGATCTCGGCCAGGGTGGATCGCACAAGCTCGTCTGGATCGATCCCCTCAGCCTCGGCCTCGAAGTTGAGGATCACCCGGTGGCGCAGCGCCGCCAGCGCCAGGGCCTGCAGGTCCTCCACGCTCACGTTGACCCGGCCCTCGACCAGCGCCCGCACCTTCCCCGCCAGGAGCAACGCCTGGGCGCCGCGTGGGCTGGCGCCGTAGCGGACATAGCGTTTGGACATGGAACCGCTTGCGTCGTCCTTGGGGTGTGTCGCGCGTATGAGCCGGGCCGCGAAGACCTTCACGTGCTCGGCCACCGGCACCTCGCGAGCGAACGCCTGCATCCCCCTCACCGTGTCGGCGTCGGCGATCCGACTCGCCGAGGGGACCTCGGCGCCGGTCGTGCGGTCCATGATCTCGATCAGCTCAGACTGGCTCGGCGCCTCGACTTTCAACTTGAACAGAAACCGATCGACTTGGGCCTCAGGCAGCGGATACGTGCCCTCCATTTCGATCGGGTTCTGCGTCGCCAGCACGAGAAATGGCTCCTCAAGCGCATACGGTCCGCCCGGGGCGGAGACCGTTCGTTCCTGCATGGCCTCCAGCAGCGCCGACTGCGTCTTCGGCGTCGCCCGGTTGATCTCGTCGGCGAGCACGATCTGCGAGAAGATCGGCCCCCGCTGGAACTCGAAGAACCGGTGGCCGGCGTCCTGCCGGATGACGTTCGTGCCGATGATGTCCGCGGGCATGAGGTCCGGCGTGAATTGGATGCGAGAGTACCGGAGATCCAAACCGGCGGCCAGCGTCTTCACCAGTAGTGTCTTACCGATCCCAGGAACGCCCTCGAGCAGCACGTGACCGTTGGCGAAGAGCGCCATCAGCACGTGATCGATCAGGGCTTCATGTCCGACGATGACGCGGCGGATCTCTCCGCGAAGCCGGGTAAACGTCGCTCGAAACATCGCGGCATCCATGCGACTGTTCTCCTCCCTCACTCAGCATCAGCGCTGGGCGGCCAGCGCCTCAAAG
This sequence comes from uncultured bacterium, assembly GCA_967797525.1. Lineage (GTDB taxonomy): Bacteria > Sysuimicrobiota > Sysuimicrobiia > Sysuimicrobiales > Humicultoraceae > JBGPNN01. The sequence goes on from CBRGMJ010000103.1 coordinate 1,848, forward strand.
TAGCGGCGGACCACCTCGCGGTACTCGGGCGGGATGCGCATCCGCTGCATGTAGCGATCCGCGCCCGCGCGGGCCGCGGCGACCGCTGGCCCCTGCGGCACCCGCACCTGCGCGGTCCGGCCCGGTCCCAGCAACTCCGAGGTCGTCATGCGGCCGTCGCCCTGCAGACCGCGGAGCCGGTTCTGCTGGCGCTCGGCGTCGAGGCGCGCAGTGCGCTCGCCCAGTTTCTCGGACACGGACCCTTGTCCAGGCGTCGTGCCCTGGTTGGGACCGGGGGGCGGTTCCGCGCCGCCCGGCTGATCGCTCTGGGGGAGCGGACGGTTGCCCGGCGCCACGTTCCCAGGCTGCGCCGCGGCCTTTGGCGTCTCTTCGGTGTCGGCCGCGGACGGCGTGCGGCCCTGCGAGATGTTCTGCGACGACCGCTGGAGGTCCCGTTGGGCCTGCTGCAGCCCCTCTTCATCGGCGAGCATCGCGCGCAGGTCGTCAAGATCGGCGGCGCTCTGCGCCATCGTGCGCCGCGCGCCGGCCGTATCGCCCGCCGCGAGCTGCCGCTGCGCCTGCGCGGCCTGCTCGCGGATTCGCATCGGCACGTCACCGTCCTCGCCGCCGGCGGAGAGCGCGGCGAGCTGTCGCATGAGGGCCTCGCGTTCCTGAGGGGACTTGCTCTGTGTGAGCCGGTCGGTGATCTCCTGGATCTGCCGCACCGTGCGGTCCGCGGCGGCCCGCCGTTTGAACAACTCGGACGGCAGGTTGGACTGCTGCTGCGCCGGCGGCGTCCGCTCACCGCTCTGCTGGCGGCGCGCGTCCCGCACCTTCTGACGTTCGGATTCGATCTGACGGCTCAGCGCGTCGATGCGCGCCAGCGCCTCCTGCCGTTCCAGCCGTTCGCGTTGCAGCCGCTCGCCCAGACGGCGGAGATCCGGCGCCACGCGGCGAGTGATGCGGGCGCGGTCGAGGCGGGCCTGCTCCTCCAGATTGTCGGCGGAGCGCTCCAGCCGCCGTCCCTCACGACGGATCGTCTGTACGATCTGGTGCGCGGGTGTGCCGGGCAGCGCGATCCCAACCAGCCCGTACACCGCGAGCAGCGCGGCGACGGTCAGCACGAGCGCGACCAACCAGTTGCGACCCGGACCCGCCGGCAGACCGCGGCGCAGGTCGACGGCGAGGGCGGCGTGTGCCGTGTCCGCAAGCAGCGCGTCTTCGAGCGACGTCGACCGGTGCGCGCCCGTGATGACCTCAATCGAGGTCGTCAGTCGATCGGCAAGTGCAAACCGATAGTCGACAATCTGCGCCGCCAGACGCGGTGACAGACGCCAGAAGGCGCGAAGCGCCGCCACGGCGATGATCGCCGCTGCCAGCCCGGCCACCGGGAGGACGACAAACGGGAGGGTCACGGGCACGACAAGGCGCGCCAGCGCCAGCAGCAGGACCAGTGCGGTCCAGTACAGCAGCGCGCGCCCGGTCCACTGCCACGCCCGCCGGGCGCCCAACCGGCGCCGCGCGCGCTCGACGATCTCGAGGATCACCTCACGCTCCATCAGCATCCCCTTCGGCGAAGTGAGCTATCCGTCCTCCGCGCCGGTGCGCATGACCGTCACATACGATGCGACGGCTACCACTCCCACAGCGGCGGCCACCAGATATCCAGCAATCGCGCCGCCCAATGTCCAGGACCAACCGGTGCGGACTGCCGCGTCCAACAGCAGCACGGGGTTGGCCGCGTTCCACGGCGCGGGCAGCCGCGCCGTCCCCACAAACACACCCACCATCAGCAACCAGTACAGGAACGACCTCGTGAAGTCCGACGAGAATCGCCCGCCCAGCCAGGCCCCCCACACGCCAAACGCGGTCGCCGCCGCCGCCGTCAACACCGCGGCCCAGACGGCCGTCGACAGCGGCGCTGCCCGCAGACCGGCGGCCAGCACTGTCAGCGGCAGGGCGAGGGCGACGAGGTACAACGCGTAGCTCGCGCTCGAGATGAGTTTTCCCGTGGCAATCTCGACGGGACCGAACGCGGAGAGCGCGAGATCCGGCAGTCCCTTCTCGCCGTCGAGTGAAAGTTCGGACGATGCGAACGCGCCGCTCAAATATGTGACCGCGGCGAGCTGGACGACGAGGAAGGCGAGCAGCAGGTTGGCCTCACGGAGTTCAAAGCGCCCGACCTCGGGAGGCAGAGACAGCAGCAGAAACGCGCTGCAGGCGCCAAGGTAGAGCGTCTGCACCCAGATGCCGCGCGGAGTGCTCAGCCGGGCCCGCAGGTCACCTCGTGCGACGGGGTTGAGCGCTCGCGTGATGGCACCTCAGCGGTGGCTCATGGAGCGGTGAGGGGCACGAACACCAGGTGAGGTGTCACCTCGAGCCGGCCCTCCCACCTAAGGCTGAACGCTGGATCGCGCAGCCAGCCGACCAGCCAGGTCGGAATTGACTTGAGTATAACATCGCCTTCGAGATGCGAGAACGCCCACACGAGCAGCGCGTGATTGGGGTCGGTGCGCTGGAGCCGATCGCGCGACACCCACCGCTGCCCGTCGAGCGTGATCTGCGCGGTCGGACCGATGGGCCCGACGGGCTGGACGCGACCGGACTGATAGATCCACACGGGGTCAAGACGCGCCCCGCTGCGGTTCTCCACTGTGAGGATGCCGCCGTCGTCGCGAGGCGCCAGCGTTCCCACGATGTCCAGCCCCACGATCCCAAGACCCGCAAGACGCAGCCCCGGCGCGCCGGAGCGCAACAGCGTTCGTCCATCGTGGACGACGGTGACCGCAGCCGGAGGCACGGGACGCAACAACAGCTCCCGGCGCGCGCCGATGGTGAAGTCGCCGGCGTGGGAGACGACCATGCGGGTGGATACGGCCACCAGTGCGTGGCGCGTCCCCGGCAATCCTTCTGCGACCGCGGAGGCCACGACGCCGGATGCGTCCGCGCGCGCGAAGACGGCCGCGCGCGCCGCAATGACAGTGGCGGCGGCGACGATGAGGATCGCCGAGATGATCATCGGGGCGCGCAAGACGGCCGCGAGCCGGCTGAGGCGGCGCGCCGCAAAAATGTAGCCGATGATCAGCGCGCCAACCAGCGCCTGGGTGCGGGCGGGGACCGGCCGCTGCGGCGGCAGGGTCGCCTCGAGTTCGAATGCACCGGGCGATGGCACGTCGGAGAGCAGGATGTCCCACGCCCGTCGACCGCCGGGATTCCCGCGGAGCGCAGGATCGGCGACGTCCTGGCTCAACACGGTGACGCGGCCGCGACCCGTGCGCCACCGAACCCCCCGGATCCCGGCCGCGTCCATGGGTTCACCGCCCGACTTGGCCGCGAGCGGCAGGCCGGACGCGCCCGCCCGGAGGCGCGATGAGGTCACGGTCACTGGGATCACGTCACGCAGGGTGGGACCCTGGAAGTGTCGCACATCGTCCCCGGACGGCATCACCAACACCCGGCCACCGGACCAGATCCACTGTTGCAGCGCCTGGCGCTGCGGGTCGCTCAGACGACGCTCGTCGAGGTTGCGAATCACGACGAGACGCACGCCTTCGTACGCCTGCCAGATCTGCGGAAGGTTCTCCGGCAACAGATACGCGATCTCCATCCGCTGGCCTGGCGCGGGCATCACCTCCAGACCCAGCGGTTCGTCGGACAGTACGGCAACGATGTCATCGGCCGGCGTGACACGTGGCAGCGCGACCGAGATGATACTGCGCCCACCTTCGCTGAGCGTGACAACACCGGGCGTCCGCGCATCGTAGAGAATCGCCGGGACAAAGATCCTCAGCGTTGCCCCGGGTGCGGCGCGGACGGGAACCGCTTGCCGGACAACCGGGGCGCCCGTGGGTGACGCCGCGGCGAGCGTCAAGGTGCCGTCGATACCGGACGCGGGCGCGCGCAGATCGATCCACACAGGCGTCCAACTCGCCATCCGGACACGACCGTCGAAGCCGATCGCCGCTACGGCCAGTGTCTCCGGCGGGGCCGCGGCGGCCGGGTACGAACACCACGAGACGAGCGCCACGGCGAATGCCGCGGCGGCCGCCGCACGCGACGCCGGGCTGATCCTCATGCGACGCGAGGGAGAACGGCGA
>CBRGMJ010000104.1:0-5917 GCA_967797525.1 uncultured bacterium
CCGTCCTGAAGGAACGGCGTGGGCGTGAAGGCCAGGACACCCCGGAGACGTTCTTTGAGCGCCTGCGGTGTTGCGGTCAAGCCCTGACCTCGGAGTGGAGGAAGAATCGCAACGCTGTGTGCAGAATATGTCCACTACAGACTAGCCCGGCGCGGGTTGCCCTGTCAACGCGGGCGTTCGACGCTGCGCCGGGAAATGTCCACTTGTTGAAGGGACGTGATGCATGCCTTCCTCGCGCCACATCAAGCTGACGTGTGTGCCCACCGGCGAGTCGGTGACGGTTGAGTTGCTCGACGATGAAGCCCCAAAGACCGCGCAGATGATCTGGGATCGGCTGCCCCTCGAGCACGATCTCGCCCACGGTCGATACTCGGGGATGGAGGTATTCGTCCTCATCGGCAATCCGCAGCCCGCGCCGCCGGAGAATCAGACCAACCTGCCGCTCCCAGGCGAGATTCTTTACTGGTTTTCGCACAACACCAGCGTCACCGGCGACGGGAAGCCGGTCGCGGAGATCTGCCTCATCTACGGCCGAGGGGTGACGCTGCGCGGGGCGGAGGGGCTGCCGACGCACGGCAACTTGTTCGCCCGCATCCCCGGAGACTGGAAGTACGATTGGGTCGCCTTCCGGGAGGCATGCCGCCGTGTGCGCAGCGCGCCGTCGAAGTTGCGCATCGAGCGAGCATAGCCGCGGGTGTCTCTGATGAGTCTCCCACCTACCCAAATTCTGCGACGCCTCGGCGCGGGCGAGTCTATCGAAACCATGTGCGCCGCTTCCGGGTGGACTCGGAAGGACTTCGATATCTGGTGGAACGGTGAGTTGGTCTCTCGCCTGCCCCAGACGCCCGACACCCTGAGCGTGTCGGGGTCCGGCCGGGCTGAGATCCTGCGAGATCGATGGGGAATTCCCCACATCCTCGCCCCGACGGACACCGCGCTGTTCTTCGGGTATGGTTTCGCGATGGCGCAGGACCGTCTGTGGCAGATGGACTATCTCCGCCGCAGAAGCATGGGGCGCCTCGCCGAAATCCTCGGCCCCGACGGGCTGGCGCTCGACGTCACCGCCCGGACCGTCGGCCTCCCCGGAATAGCGCGTGCGCACCTCTCCCAGTTGCCCGCAGAGACCACGGTGCTGCTCGAGTGTTTTGCCGCGGGCGTGAACACCTGCATCACGCAGCGCCGCGACCGTCTGCCAATCGAGTTTGCGCTGCTCGACTACACGCCCGATCCCTGGATGGCATTGGACAGCATCGCGATCCTGGCGGAGTTCCGCTGGTACCTCACCGGGCGCCTCTTTGTGATCGCGCTGCCCGAACTGGCGAAACGCACCCTGCAGGACGACACGCTCTATCGGGCGTTCCTCACGCCCGAGGCCGGGCAGGAGACCATCGTGCCGGTAGGATCGTACACTCCGTCGCGGCCGCCGCTGCGGGCCCGGCTCGAGCACACGGGCAGCGTGGGAGCCGATGACGGTGGCAGCAACAACTGGGCCGTCGCCGGCAGTCGCAGCGTCACCGGACGACCTCTACTCTCCAGCGATCCACACATTGCGTTTGGGGTCACGTCGTGCTGGCATGAAGTCCACCTCTGCGGCGGCTCGTTCAACGTCGCGGGGATGGCATACGTTGGCCTGCCCGCGGTGCTGTTGGGCCGCAACGAGCGCGTCGCCTGGGGCATCACCAACAACATCTGCTCGCAACGCGATCTGTATCAGGAGCGCACCGATCCGCAGCATCCGGGATGTTTCCTCTATGACGGCAAGTGGGAACCTGCGCGTGAGCGAGTCGAGGAGATCGTGGTCAAGGGTGAGGCGCCGGTCAAGAAAGTGATTCGCAGCTCGCGCCACGGCCCGGTTGTCGACGACCTCCTCCCCGAGCCTGCGCGGGACACGGGTCCGGTGACGTTCCGCTGGGTAGGCGCGGACTTCTGCGATGAGCTCTCCACGACGCTGCGCGCCGGCCGCACCCGCACCTCCGCCGAATTCCGGGAAGCGCTCCGGGACTGGCGTGCGCCGACATGGAGCTTTGCGTTCGCCGACGTCGACGGCCACATCGGGTATCAATGTGTCGGCCGGATTCCGATCCGCGAGCACTGGGATCGCGGCTATCGTCCGGGGTGGGATCCCGCCCACGCTTGGAACGGCGACATCCCCTACGACAGCATGCCTGCGCAGGCCGATCCGCCGTCGGGGTGGGTTCGATCGGCGAACAACCTCACCGCGCCGACCGATTTCCCCTATCCACTCTCGAACACGTCGGCCAGCGGTCATCGCGCCGTGCGCATCCGCCAGATGCTCGAGGCGCAGCCGCAGTTCAGCGTGGCGGACTTCGCCCGCATGCAGGTGGACACGCTCTCGGTGCGGGCGGTCGAAGCGGTGCCGCCGCTGCTCGCGCTGCTCAACGGTGTCGCCGATGATCGGCTGCGCCGAGCCGCGGAGTGCCTGCGGTCGTGGGACAGACGGATGGAGCCTGATGAAGTCGGCGCCGCCCTCTTCGAACTGTTTTTCACTCGGTGGAGCCAGATCGTCGCCGAAGAGCGGTTCCCGCCGTCCGCCGTCCCGCACATGGCCGGTGCCGTCGGCGGGCTCGCCCTCGCGCTGCTGTCGGAGGATCGTGACCGATGGTTTGTACGGGAGGCGCGCGCGGATGCGGCGGTCAAGGCGTTCCGGAAGACGGTTGAAGATCTGCAGGCGCGATTCGGTCCGGATATGGCCGGTTGGACGTGGGGACGCGTGCACACCATCGCCCTGCGGCACTTCCTGTCCGGCCGCGGAGACCTGGCACAGCTACTCGACCGCGGCGGCGTCCCCGTCCGCGGCAGCGGCACCACGGTTTGTAACACCGGATACGATCCCAACTACTCGGTATCGATCGGCGCGAACTACCGACTCATCGCCGACCTGTCGACGTCGCCACCGGGTCTCTGGGCCATCGATTCCGCCGGCGCCTCAGGCGATCCCGGCAGCCCTCACTATTGCAACCAACTCCCGGAGTGGCTGGAGGGACGCCACCATTACATCCCCCTCGACCGCGCTGCGATTGAGCGAGACGTCACCAGCCGCCTCACACTGGACCCCACCCGCACCGCCTCATGACCACCAGGTCGCACGTGTTGACGGCCCGGGTCACCCGCGGGATGGTGGCCGCGCCAAATCCCACCGCGGCGGAGGCGGGTCTTGCGATGCTGCGCGCAGGTGGCAACGCCTTTGACGCCATGGTCGCGGCGGCGTTTACACTGTGCGTCGTCACGCCGGCGAGTACCGGCATTGGCGGCTACGGCGGGTGTCTGGTCGCCCACGTTGCGGATCGCCGCACGGTGGTGGCGGTGGACTTCACCTCGACTGCGCCGGCAGCCGCGCGGGAGGATATGTTCCCAGTCGATGAGGATGGCGCGGGAGGGTTCACCGTCCCGGGGGCCGTCAACGCGTTTGGCGCTCGCTCGATTGGCGTGCCTGGCGTCGTCGCCGGTCTCACCTACACACAAGAACGCTATGGGACCCTGCCGCTGGCGACGGTGCTGCAGCCCGCGATCACGGCGGCCCTAGAAGGTTTCCCCGTCGACCGATGGACGGTCGCAAAGACGCACGAGATGATCGGACCCCACGCCGCAGACTACCCAGACACGTTTCGGCTCTATGCCATCGACGGGCGCCTGCCGCGTGACGGCGAGACCTTACGCAATCGTGCACTGGCCCAGATCCTCGAGCGGATCGCGAGCAGCGGCGCGGACGTCTTTTACCGCGGCGACGTCGCCCGCGCCATCGTCGAGACCGTGAAGCGTGGGGGCGGATCCCTCACGCTGGAAGATCTGGCCGCGTTCAACGTCGACGAGCATGAGCCCGCGCGCTGCCGCTATCGAGGGCTGACGGTGTACACGCCGCATCTGCCGACGGGTGGTCTCACTGTGCTGCAGATGCTCAGAGTACTCGAGGAGTTCGACGTCGCCTCCGCGCGCGACGACGCGCAGTTGGCGCATCTGCTGGTTGAGACCGGCAAAGTGTGCTGGCGTGAGCGGCTGCTGAAGTACGGCGATCCCCGGGGTGTCCGCGTCGACGTCGTCGCAGAATTGCGCGATGCGCACACCGTCGGGCTGCACCGCCGCGCCGAAGCCGGACTGAAATCTCCCGCTCCCGGCGAGGTCATTGCGCCCGATCCGCTGCTGGTCGGCACGATACACCTGAGCACCGCCGATCGGCTCGGCAACGTCGTGTCCCTGACGCACAGCCACGGCGGCAGTTTTGGCAGCCTGCTGACCGTCCCGGGCACGGGGATCCTCCTCAGCCACGGTCTGTCGCGGTTCGATCCTCGGCCCGGGCGGGCCAACTCGATCGGCCCGGGCAAGCGCCCCATGCACAACATGTCGCCCCTGCTCGCCCTCAAAGGCGATGCGCCGTGGCTGGCACTGGGTGGTGCGGGGGGACGAACAATTCTGAGCAACCTGAGTCACGTATTGGTCCGCGTCGTCGACCGCGGCGACCGGCTCGAGGATGCGCTGACAGCGCCCCGGTTTCATGTGGAAACGGCCGAACCCGTCACAGTCGAAGAAGGTGGAGAGACGCTGGCGGTCGGACTCGAGCGGCTCGGTCATCGTGTGGAAATTCGCCCGCGATTTGGGTCGCTCCAGGCGATCCAGCTCGACGCCGAGCCGGGTGTGATGACCGGTGTCGCCGATCCACGGCGCGCTGGAACGACTCTGTCGATCTGAAGAGGGAGAATCTCATGCCAACCGTTACGTGGTCATCGATCACTGCCGCCGTCGAAGCGCAGGAGACGGCGTTACTCGAACGGCTGCGCCGCGTGATCGGCATCGACACAACGGTGCCGCCGGGCCGCACCTATCGCCAGGTGGTGGATGCCGTCGAGCCCGAGTTTCAGCGCCTGGGCTGCCGCACGGAGCGCGTCGTGATGCCGGAGGACACCTGGCGCGCGATCCCGCTGCCGCTGGAAGGAGAGCGCGTCAACCTGGTGGCCACGCTCCCGGCACCGGGCAAACCGCCTCTGACCGTGTACACGCACATGGACGTCGTGCCCGTCGACCAGGGGTGGACGCGAAACCCATGGGGCGCCGAGCTCGTCGATGGCCGCGTCTATGGCCGTGGGGTCGCCGACATGAAAGGTACGCTCGCCACCACACTGACGGCGCTGGCCGTGCTACGCGCCCTGGGTGTGCAGCCGGCCTGGGAGATTACCTACGTCCTCTGCACCGACGAAGAGATCGGCGTCTACGCCGGGATGCGCTACTTGGCCGAGCGGGGCTATGTCAAAGCGCCGGTCCTCTGCCTGGAGGGCAGTCAGGATCCGCTGCGGGTCCTAGGTGGGAACGGTGCCGTCGACTTCACCATCACCACCGTCGGCCGCAGTTGCCACTCGGGGAGGAATTACCTGGGTGTCAACGCCCTCGAAGCCATGGTGCCGATCATGACTGAGCTGCTGGAGCTCAAGCCGGTGGCCGAAGCCCGCCGTTCGGCCATCCCGATGGCGCCGGATCCCACGCCGAAGGCGCCGACGCACTTGAGCCCAATGTTCAACCTCGACGTCATCCACGCTGGCTCGAAGAGCAACATCGTCCCGGGTGAGTGCACCCTGATCGTCAATCGCCGCTACATTCCGGAAGAGCGCTTCGAGGATGTGGTCGCCGAGGTCGAGGCGGCGGTCGCGCGCGGCCGGGCGAAGTCCAACGCGCTCGACGTCAAGATGGACGTCATGCACATCTATCCCGCCTACCGTCAGAGCGCCGACCACCCGCTGGCGCTACAGGTGATGAAGGCGCTACAGCTCGCGCACGGGTATCGGCCCGACGAGTTCGTCGCCACCGGCATGGGTGGGTCGACCGACATGGCCGATGTGGCGCGCGTCCTGAAGACCGACAAGATCGTGATGCTGGGACCGGGCCGGCGCGCTGAGAGCCGCGCCCACGG
>CBRGMJ010000105.1:0-5874 GCA_967797525.1 uncultured bacterium
CGACGTCGATGCCCGGGCGTGCCAGGGCCGCGACGACGATCGTCGATCGCGCCGGTCGTGGCTCGGGGAATTGCTGCGCGTACAGCTCGTTCATGGCGCCGAAATCGGACTGCCGCGTCAGGAAGACTGTGGTCTTCACCACGTCCTTCAGGTCGACGCCCGCCTGACGCAACACGCCGCGGAGGTTGTCGATGGTGTTGCGCACCTGGGCGCGGAAGTCTGCCGGCACCTCGCCGGTGACGGGATCGCGGCCAATCTGGCCCGAGGCGTAGACGATCCCATCGACGATGATCGCCGGTGAGAGCGGCGTGGTACTACCGGGTGGGGCGGAAATGGCTCTACGAGACATTGTGTATCACTCCAATGGGTGTCGGTAATCTAGACTAGTGCATTCGGCTAACCTGCCGCAGTTTCCCGCCTGCCCAGCGTCGCCGCCCCAAACAACACCAGCGCCGTCAGCACGATCGCGCCGCCCGCCGCGATATCCAGGTAGAACGAGACCATCATCCCAACCAGCACCGAGGTCAGCGAGCACGCGACGGCGACCACGAGCGTCGTCCGAAAGCTGCGGGCGAGCCGCAAGGCCGTCACCGCGGGGATCACGAGCAGCGCGCTGGTCAGCAGGATGCCGACGATCCGCATGGCGACGACCACGGTCACCGCGACCAGCACGGTGAGCAGCAGGTTCAGCAGGTCGACCGGCACACCCTGCACCCGAGCGCTCTCTTCATCGAACGTGATCGCAAAGAACTCCTTCGACAACGCGGCGACCGCGCCGAACACGACGAGCCCCAGCAGCAGTATCACCCATAGGTCCCGCGGCTGGACGACGGTGATCGCCCCAAAGAGATAGGAAAACAGGTCGACGTTGAACCCGCGCGCCAGGCTGATGAGCACGACGGCCACCGCGAACCCTCCGGAGAGGAAGATCGCTAGCGCGGCTTCGCCAAAGAGGCGTCCGGACACCCGCAGCCGCTCGATGCCGACGGCGCCGATCAGCGCCGCGACCAGCGCGCCGGCCAGCGGGTAGGTCTGCAACAGGAGCCCGGCGGCCACCCCTGCCAGCGCCACGTGCGACAACGTATCGGCGATCAGGCTGAGACGGCGCAGCACCAAAAAGACCCCGATCATCGGCGCGATCGTCCCAATGATGGCGCCCGCGAGCAGCGCGCGCTGCATGAACCCATATTGCAGAATTTCGGGCACGGGGAGGCTCAGTGCCGGTGGGCGACCAGACGGCTCTCGGCCCGATACATGTGCTCGACGGCGCCCGACTGCATCGCCTCGTCGGGGCTGCCGTGAAACACCAGGCTGCGGTTCAGACAGGCGAGCTGCGTGACTTCTTGGGCGATCACCGCGATGTCGTGCGACACCAGGACGAGGGTCGTCCCCATGTCGCGATTCAGGCGGCGCAGCAGACTGTAGAATTGCTCCTGCGCGTCGAGGTCGACGCCCACCGTCGGCTCGTCGAGCAGCAACAACTCAGGACGGCTCGCGAGCGCGCGGGCGATAAGGACGCGCTGCTGCTGTCCCGCGGAGAGCCGGCCGATCAGCCGGTGACGATACTCGCTCATCCCCACGGTCTCGAGCGCCTGCATGCTGATCGCGCGATCCTCCGGGCCGTAACGCCGGCCTATGCCGGCCCGGCCGCAGCGACCGCTGAGCACCACCTCGAACACGCTGGCCGGGAACCGGCTCTCGAACGCCACGGCCTTTTGCGGCACGTACCCCAACCTGTTCCAATCGCGAAACCCGGCCAAGTCGGCGCCGAAGAGTCGCACGCGCCCACTGTCGGGCCGGAGCAGTCCAAGCATGATGCGTAGGAGGGTCGTCTTCCCCGACCCGTTTGGCCCGATGATGCCCAGGAAGTCGCCGGACCGGATCTGCAGGGTGACGTGATCGAGCACCCGCTCGTCGCCGTACCTGAAGGTGATGTCCGTCAGGTCAACGAGCGGGTGGCCGTGTGCAGCGGAGCCCGCGGGCATGAATCAGGCCCCGGCCGTCTGACACTGCGCGCAGTATCCGTACACGTCGAGTTGGTGACCGGTCACCTTGAAGCTCCCCAGCCGGCGAGGGGTCTTGGGGAGCAGACAGTCGTCCAGGGGCTCCCACTCCCCGCAGTTGAGACAGACGAGGTGGTCGTGATGCTTGGCGGTCAGCCCGTACCGCACCTTGCCGTCGCCGACGTGCACCGGTTCCACCAGACCTTCGCGCACGAACGACTCGAGCGCCCGGTAGACCGTCGCCAGACCGATCGGCCGGACGCCGCGCCGCACGCGCCGGTGGAGCTCCTCGGCCGTGATGTGGCATTTCGCCGCATCGATGCTTCGTAGGATGACGCCCCGCTGCCAGGTTTTGCGCGCTCTCGGAAGTCGCTGCGTCACGATCGGTGTCCCCTGCGAGTCGTCATTCGGTGAGAACTATTCTCAATACGCTTCGATCGTAGTCGCCGCCTTACGGGCAGTCAAGGCCCTGTGTGAGGTTTCGGATGTTCTCATCCATCACTGAGACGTAGTCCTTCCCCTGCTGCACCTCCGCGTCGGTCAGACCCTCAATGGGGTTCAAGACGAGGGTGCGCGCGCCGACTTCCCGCGCGATGGCCGCGGCCACCCGCGGGCTGACCAAGGTTTCATAGTAGATGACGCGGATGTCGTGTTGCCGAACGATCCGCAGGATCTCGCGCATCTTGGCGGCCGACGGCTCACCCTCGGGCGTCACGCCGCTGATGGCGAGCTGCGTCAGAGTGTATCGCGCCGCGAAATACCCAAACGCCGCGTGGGAGGTGATAAACACCTTCTTTCGGCATGGCGCCAGGACCCGCTGGATTCGTTCGTGGAGTGCGCCGAGCCTTGTCTTGAAGGCGGCGGCGTTGGCTTCGTAGATCGGCCTGCCGGACGGATCGGCCTGGACGAGACCGGCCAGGATGTTGTCGACCTGCCGCTGCGCGAGCACCGGATCGAGCCAGACGTGTGGATCGATCTGGCCACGGTTCTCGCCGGAGCCGATCCGCATCAGTTGGATGCCGCTGCTGGCGTTGACCTTCACGACCCGCGCGGGGATCTGGGATAGCAGCTTCTGCACCCACGGCTCGAGACCCGCCCCGTTGTAGATCAGCAGTCGCGCTTCGTTGACCGCGATCACGGCGCGCGGAGTCAACTCGTAGTCGTGCGGCTCGGCGCCCGCCGGCACCAGGTTGCGGATGGTCACCCGGTCGGCGCCCACCTGCCGCGCGAAGTGGTACAGAGGATAGAAGGAGGCCACGACGGCGACCTTGTCCGATGGCGCCGGAGCACCTGCAGCCCAACCCGACAAGAGCGTGATCACTGCTAATGTTGCAAGAACCCTTCGCATCGTCCCTCCCCGCGCCGCGCGCCGCCAGTTTGAGATCGATTCTATATGAGATTCATTATCACTTGTGAGCGATTATAATGACCGGGAGAAGGGTGAGTCAAGCGGACGATTCCAGGAGGCGGGCGCGGGTGGAGTCCACAACGCGGAATGTTGGATTGACGGTCCTGGTGATCATCGGCGTCGCCGGTGTTTTGATGACAGCAAGGATCGGCGCGCACGCCGCCGGCACGCCGTCGTCCCCCGCGTCCGGGTCGACCAGCCCTGATGAGTTCATTCGGGGCCACGGTCGTGGCCGTCATTGGGGAAGACACCCGCATCATCGCCGGGTCGTCGCATGCTGTTCAGGCGGTGCTGGTACGGATGCGCGCGGGACGGGACGCGGGTAGAGACGTCCGCGCCGAGTACACCCCCCTGTCGAGTTCCACCCGAACGGGGGCACTGCGTGTCGGGGACGCCGTCATCGTCACGTCAATGAGCGACGCACCAGACGCACCGTACGCCGTCGTGGACCGCTACCGGCTCCCTCCACTGTTGATCATCTTCGCGCTGTTCGTCGCCGCCGCGGTGTTCTTCAGTCGCATTCGCGGTCTGACATCCGTCTTGGGCCTGGCCATCACGCTCCTGGTACTGGCGCGCTTCGTGGTGCCGAGGATCCTCGGCGGCGCCAATCCCCTCGCCATCAGCCTGGCAGGCGCGCTCATGATCGCGCTCGCGTCAATCTACCTGGCACATGGATTCAGCCGGCGGACGTCCGTCGCGCTGCTGGGGACGCTGATCACGTTGGGGCTGTCCGCGGGTCTGGCCATCGCCTTTGTGGATCTCGCGTGGCTTTCCGGCGCCGGCAGCGAGGAAGCGATGTTTCTGCTGCTCGCGCCGGGCACGAGCGTGAACCTTCACGGACTGCTGTTGGGCGGCATCATCCTCGGAGCGCTCGGCGTTCTCGACGACATCACCACGGCCCAGGCGGCCGCCGTGGATGAGATCAGCAAGGCCAACCCGTCGCTGCCGCGCCGCGAGCTGTACCGGCGGGGTCTCTCCGTGGGCCAGGAGCACATCACGTCACTCGTCAACACGCTGGTGCTCGCATACGCGGGAGCGTCGCTGCCGCTGTTCCTCCTCTTCACGATGAATGGCGATCAGCCGCTCTGGGTGACCATCAACAGTGAATATCTCGCGGAGGAGATCGTGCGGACGCTTGTCGGAAGCCTGACGCTCATCCTGGCGGTCCCCATCACGACGGGGCTCGCCGCGCACCTGTTGAAGCAACCACACGGGACCGACGCGACGCCCGCAGATGCCCCGGCGCACGCGCGCGGACACGCCCACCACTAGGTCTGTGTCGCGGGTGATTCTGCCGACGTTTGGGTTGACCTCGACGCTTATGGCGCGCAGGGAAGTGGTGCGGAAGAGCTGGCAGCGGCCGGGCCGGTGATGAGCGATGGGGATGCGACGGTGCGCCTCAGTTGCCCGCCTGGGCGCCACGGGAAGGTGTTCACGTCGTCACGTTTGCCGGAGCGCCCTGCCGGAGTGGGCGTCCAGCGGTGAACTCTCCCGGACCCGGCCGCGCCATCTGAACCTGTACGCTTCAGAAGTGACGCGGTCTCCGACGAGCAGCCCCAGAGAAACGAAACGCGAGGCGCGAATGTGGAAGCACTCGCCCTCGCTGTGCTTCCTCTTCGGCAACCCAGCCGGCCATCGCACTCTCGATGGCCCTGTGGCTTTGCGTCCCCGGATTGCTCCGGGTTTGCCCGTTCGGAGGTTCTTAGCCGCTATTCAATTGCCCCTATCATAGACACTCTAGACGCATTTGGTCAAGGCAAGTTGCCGGGAAGTTCCTTGGAAGACGGCCCGCGGGCGAGTACTCGGTCTCCCCTCAACGCTTCGGCAGAAGGATGAAAATGTGAAAGCCCTGCGTTGTGTGCGTATCTATAGATAGCACACGCCACATGACCACGTAGACGCCGGGCTGCGGGTCGGGCTTCAACCGCAGTGTGATGTCAGTGGTCGTCCGCGCGGTGGTGCTTACACCGGCGTCTGCGCGCACACCCTCGTCGTCACGCTTCATCAGCACGTCCGACACGAGGGCACCGCCCAACGCGTTGAGCCGGCGGATCTCGCTCGATGGATTGGCGTCGAGCCGATACACCTTGAAGATGCTAAAGCGAACCTCGACAGGTTCGGTGAACCGGAGCTTGACCTCGCTTGGGGCCGCGGTGACTGTGCTGTCTTCGGCCGGATCGGCAACGCGCAAGAATGCGTGTGCAGAGGCCTCGCCGCCTGACCGCGCCATGAGCCCCCAGAGGATCAACACAGCGACCGCCGATCGACGACGCACTGCGGGTTCCTCCCCCGCCTCACTTCACCGTGATCGACACCGTCTGCACCGCCCCGACAGGCTTGTGCGTCTTGTTGTCGCCCCAGTACAGGCGGATCGTGCGCCGGCCCGCGGCGGCGCTGCCAAGACTCATCTGGTACCGGTGCTCGCCCACCATCTTGATCTGCTTCATGACCGGCATCAGAACC
>CBRGMJ010000106.1:0-5845 GCA_967797525.1 uncultured bacterium
TTGTGGGGGTGGCCAGCCAAACGCTCGTGCTGACGAGCGACTCCGGTCCACGGCGCGACCACACCGTTGGGATGCACGCCTTCTACGCCTCGTTGGGGATGACGATCGGGCCATTGTTGGGGTCGGCGACCGTGCGGGCCAGCGGGAGCCTCAACGTCGTGTTTCTGGTTGCCGCCATCATCTGCGGGGCGGCCGCCCCCGTGGCGCTGCTGGCGTCGGAGCGCGGCCGCGTGGACGTGGCGCATCCCAGCACACAGTGGGGCGGCGCGCCTCTCCCGCGGCCGGTGATACTCGGACTCGGTGCGGTGATGGTCGCCGAGTTTGCGTACGTGGCGTGGATGACGTTTTTCCCGCTCGCGTTGGCGGCGGCGGGGCGCCAGCCGGAGTTTGTCGGGGTCATCTTTGCGGTGCACGGCATTGCGCTGTCTGTCGTGAGACCCGGGCTGAGTGCGTTCGTCGCCAGAGCCTCGCGTGTCGGCGTCATCGTCGTATCATTCATCTTCCTGGCTGCTGGGCTTGGTGTCGCGGCGGTCTCGAGAACAGTGCCCGCGTCCCTCGCTGCGGCCGCTCTCACCGGCGTCGGGGTCGGGTTCATCTTTCCACTGACGATGGTGCTGGTGACGCACGAGGCGTCCGGTGAGCGGGTCGCGCGTTTGCTTGGCTTGCGATTTGCGGCCATGACCGCCGGCGCGATGCTCGGGCCCGCGCTGATCGGTGTGGTGGCCGCCGTGAGCCTGCCGGCCGCGATGACGGTGACCGCAGGGGTCTGCGCGGCGGCCGGAGCGTGGGCCCTGTGGATCGGCCGCGGACACTTTTCTTGACACCCGAAAATCGCCGGTGATACGCTCTGAGCGTTGGCACTCTCGAGCGGAGAGTGCCAACCGTAGGGGGCCAACGGGAATGGTGGAGCTCGACGAACGCAAGCGAGCGATTCTGTGCGCCGTCGTGGAAGAGTACACGCGGTCGGCGGAGCCGGTGGGGTCAGAGCACCCGCTGGTCCGTGACCGGCTGCGCGTCAGCCCCGCCACAATCCGAAGCGCGATGGCCGGGTTGGAGGAGATGGGACTCCTGACGCATCCCCACACGTCCGCGGGACGCATGCCCACCGATCGCGGATACCGAACCTACGTCGACATGCTCCTCGACGGCGAGCCATTGTCGTCCCCTGACCGACAAACGATTCGCCGCAAGATTGACGACGTGGCGGCCGAACCGGCCGGTGCCGCAGGGCAGGCGGCGCGCGTCCTGGCCTCGGTGACCCACTACCCGTCAGTCGTCGCCTCGCCTGGTTTGCAGAATCAGATCTTTCGCTCGCTTCACCTCGTGCCGTTCGGGGCGCGGAAAGTGCTCGCGGTCATTGCGACCAACTCGGGAACGTTGCAGGGGCGGGCACTCGATCTGCCTGACGACGTGGAGCCCGAAGACCTCGAGCGGCTCTCCGGCGAGATTACGCGCCGGCTGCGCGGCACGCGTGTGGCGGACCTGACCCACAGCCGGCTGGAAGAAGAGATCGGTGACGCCGCGTGGCACTATCGGATTCTAGAAGAGTTGAAAGCGTGGCTGCGTCGAGAGGGCGCGCGTAACGTAAGCGGCTCGATCCACGTGGAGGGCACGAGACACCTGCTGCGCGAACCAGAGTTTCGCCGTCCGGAAATGGCCACGCAGGTGCTCGATCTGCTCGAAGAGGCCACGGCGCTGGCCGAGGTGCTGGCCGGCGCGCCGCGGCAGGGGCTGTGGATCTCAATTGGGGCCGAGAACCGATGCGAGGAGCTGCAGGCCTGCAGCCTGATCATGGCCGCCTTCGAGTGTGGTGATCAGACGGTCGGCACCGTGGGCATCGTCGGCCCGACGCGGATGCGGTACCGCCAGGCCCTGACCGCCGTGCGCTACGTGGCCGATCGACTCAGCCAGGTGCTGCGAGTCCTTGAGTAGTCCCCGGCCCGCGCCTGACCTCTACCAGATCCTTGGCGTCGCGCGCGGCGCGACACCAGACGAGATCAAAGCGGCCTACCGCCGTCTGGCGCGCGAGACCCACCCCGACGTCCGCCGCGATGATCCTCACGCCACGGAGCGCTTCAAGGAAGTCAACGAAGCGTACGCGGTGCTCAGCGATCCGGACAAGCGCGATGATTACGACCGGTACGGGCAGGTTGGCCGGGGTGGATCCTCTGATTCCGTCCAAGGGACCGTTGGGCCGTTCGGCGACCTGTTCGACCTGTTCTTCGGTGGGCACGCCGCGTCCGCGCGGCCCGACCGCTCCGGCCCAGAGCGCGGTTCGGACCTACGGCTCGACATCGAGCTCACGCTCGAGGAGGTCGCCTCCGGCGTCGAACGCCAGGTGACCGCCGAGCGGCTCGAGACGTGCCCAGCGTGTTTTGGTACGGGGGCGGAGCGAGGCGCGACCCCGGAGCGATGCCCGACGTGCCAGGGGGCCGGTGAAGTCCGGAGGACGCAGCGGACGGTGCTTGGTCACATGACCCAGATCGGGCCGTGTCCACAGTGCAGCGGCACGGGCACGTACATCGCGAAACCGTGTGCGAAGTGCCGGGGCGCAGGCCGGATGGAGACGCGGCGCGAGGTGACGGTGTCGGTGCCGGCCGGGGTTGAACATGGGATGCACCTGCGTCTGGCGAGTGAGGGTGAAGCCGGGGCCCGCGGCGGCGCACGAGGCGATCTGTTTGTCGTCATCCACGTGAAGCCCCATGAGACATTTGAACGGCGCGGCACCGACCTGGCCTGCGAGGTGAAGGTCTCGATGGTCCAGGCGGCGATCGGCGACGAGATCCGCATCCCGACGCTCACCGGCGAGGCGACGCTGACCGTGCCCCCGGGCACACAGCCGGGCGCGAGGCTCACGATGCGGGGTCAGGGGTTGCCGGGGGTGCGCGGCGGGCGGGGCGATCTGCACGCGGCGATCCGCGTCGAGATCCCGCGTAACCTGACCGGCGAGCAGCGTGCGCTGCTGCAGGAGTTCGGCGGGCTGCGCGGTGATCGTCGTCAGGGCAAGCGCAAGACGGTCCTCAAGAAAGTCAAAGATTTGCTGCAGTAACTCCGTGCGGTGGATTGAAGTGTCCGTGGACGCGACCCGAGCGTGGGTAGAAGCGGTGGGGGACGCGCTGCTGCAGTACTGCCCGCAAGGGTTCTCGGAGAGCGCAGCCGGCCGGGCGGGTCACCGCGTACTCCGCGCCTACCTGCCCACAGGGATAGCTGGTCGCGCGAGATTGCGGTTGCTCCGGCGGGCGGTCGTCAGGCTGTCGGGTCGACCACGCGTGCGGATGCGTGTGGTGCGTGATGCGGGATGGGCGGCGCTGTGGAAGATCCACGCGCGCCCGTTCCGCGTCGGGCGCGTCCTGATCCAGCCCAGCGGCGTGCGGGCGCTGCACGCGGATCGTCACGGCGACGGTCGAGCGCCCGGCCGCGCTGGTCCTCACGTCGTGGTCAGGCTCGACCCGGGTATGGCCTTCGGCAGCGGTGAGCATGCCTCGACGCAGTTGTGTCTGTCGGCGATCGACCGGTGTGTCCGACGCCGATCGGTGCTGATCGACCTCGGAACCGGATCGGGGATTCTGGCGATCGCCGCCGCGCGGTTCGGGGCGCGTCGCGTGCTGGCGATCGACAACGACCCGCTTGCGGTGGCTGTCGCCCGCGCAAACGTCAGGCGAAACGGTGTCGCACGCCGGGTCACAGTGCGCCGCGGGGAGGGGCTGGCGGGGGTTCGGCTCCGCGCCGACCTCATCGTCGCGAATCTGACTGGAGACATCTTGCCCGGGGTGTTGGACGACGTCACACGGTGTCTCGTCCCGGGCGGAGGGTTCGTGGCGTCGGGATTCGGCAGCCCCCGGGTCGCGGAGGTACGACGGCGCATCCGGGCGGCCGGACTGCAGGTGGTGGCCACACGGCGCGTGCGTGGATGGTGCGCTGTGCACGCGGTCAGCAAGCCATGAGCGCGGCCGAGTCTCCCCGGGTCCGGAGGCGCTTTTTCGCGCCTGCGGCGGCCCTCGATGACGAGCGGGTCGTGTTTCTGCCGCGGGAGGCGCATCACATCGCGCACGTGCTGCGGCTGCGGCCCGGCGCGCGGCTGGTGGCGTTCGACGGCGCGCGAGAGGTTGATGTCGAGCTCGACACGGTGAGTCCTGAGGTCGTGGCGCGGCGCCTCGGCACCCCGGCCGCGTCGCAGCGACCGCTTGAGATCGCATTGCTGCAGGGGGTTGCGCGCGGTCCGAGGATGGATCTCGTCGTCCGCATGGCCACGGAGATCGGGATCTCCGCGATCCATCCGGTGCTGACGAGCCGCGCCGTCGCCGATCCGGCACCCGCCCGTGTGGATCGGTGGCGCCGGATCGCGCTGGAATGCGCCAAGCAATGCGGCCGCGCCGATCTGCCGGACATTCATCCTGCCGCGAGTCTCAACGAATCGCTCGCGGCCCTCGGTCGAGTGGATTTGTTGTTGGTCCCCTGGGAAGAGGAGTCGCGGCCGATTGGAAAGGTGATCGCCGGCCGCGCATTTGCGACGGCCGGGATCCTCATCGGGCCCGAAGGCGGTTTGACTCTGGGAGAGGTCGACCTTGCTCGGCGCGCCGGGGGCGAGACAGTGTCTCTCGGGCCCTTGATCCTGCGCACTGAGACCGCCGGGCTCGTGGCGGCCGCGATGATCGTCTACGAGCGTCTACTCCGCCCTACGCCACAGTAGGCTGCGAGCGTTGCATTTCCATGCACCAGTGTGTATAATCATACCATTGTGCCAATCCGTGTCAGTATCATTGGAGCATCCGGGTATGGTGGCGGGGAGCTCGTACGGCTGCTCGTCGGTCACCCCGAGGTGCGCCTCGCGCACCTGACCGCCGAGAGCCGCAAGGCCGAACCCTACGGCGAGGTCTTTCCGAACCTGCGGGGTTTCGTCTCACACATCACCGAAGAAGCCAACCTCGACGCCATCGGGGCCGACTCTGACGTCGTCTTCTTCGCGCTCCCCAACGGCATGCCGATGACGATGGCGCCGAAGTTGGGCTCTAAGGTAAAGATCGTCGATCTCGGCGCCGACTTCCGGTTCAAGAGTCTCGCTACGTACAAGCAGTGGTACAAGGCCGATCATGCCTGCCCGGACCTGTTGTCGGAGTCCGTGTACGGCCAGCCGGAACTCCACCGCGAGGAGATCAAGAGCGCCCGCGTCATCGGTAACCCGGGCTGTTATCCAACCGCGGCTCTGATCGCCATCGCCCCGTTTGTCCAGGCCAACGTCGTTGAACGCAACGGCATCATCGTCGACGCCAAATCCGGCGTATCGGGTGCCGGACGAGGCGCCTCGATGGGCGTGCACTTCTCCGAAGTGAATGAGAACGTCAGACCTTACAACGTGGCCGCGCACCGGCACGGCCCCGAAATGGAGCAAGAAGTCGCAGCGCTGGCCGGGGCGCCAATGACCGTCACGTTCACGCCGCATCTGATTCCGATGACGCGCGGCATCCTGGCGACGGTCTACATGCGTCTGGCGCACTCCATGACCACCGCTGAGGCTGAGGGTGTGCTGCTGGAAGCGTACGCGCACGAACCGTTCGTGCGGGTGCTGCCGGGCGGTCTCCCGGAGACCAAAGCCACGTTGGGGTCGAACTACTGCGACGTGGCGGTGCGCGTCGATCCGCGCGGCAAGATGCTGATCGTCATGGCCGCCATCGACAACCTGGTCAAGGGTGCGTCGGGCCAGGCGATCCAGAATATGAACTTGATGTGCGGGGTGTCCGAGCGCACGGGGATCGACCGACCGCCGCTGTACCCGTAGCGAAGAAGGGACGGAGGTACGCCGATGGCGATCTTGCGGCACCAGGTGACGGCCCTGGAGGGCACCGTG
>CBRGMJ010000107.1:0-5833 GCA_967797525.1 uncultured bacterium
TCTATGCGCAGCGGGCGGGGCGCGCCCGCCACGCCGCTTGGCAACCCCACTCCAACGCGCATGCCCAGCCAGTCGAAGGCTTCTCTACTTGACGAAGAACTTATTCACGAAGTCTTTCGAGTCTGCCCATTGCCGCCGCTCGAGGTCCCACACGCCCTCCCAGTGGCGCGTAAACAATGTTTGCAAGGCCTGCTGCCTTTCCGCGTCGCTTTTGGCCTGGCGTGTCGCGGCGACGTATTCGTGAAGCCACTTGAGCTGCACGTTCATTACGATGGTGTACTTCGTCCAGGTCTGCCGCGCGGAAATTGCCGTTTCCGCGTCCTCACTGGCGACGGTCTCGTACGTGTGCCCCCAGATCAGGAGGGTCTGGTGGAGGACCGCCTGGGATGATGGACGCACATAAAGCGCGGCGGTATCCGCGATCCAAAATGGGCGGCGTTCCTCGCCGGTCGCGCGCCATTCAACCCCAAACACAGTCAGGCCCGCCTTCTCCAGTCTCCCTTTGATTTGCGCAGACAGCGCTTGGACCTGCGAGCGGCGAGCGTCGTCAGCGGGCGATGGCTGCGGTTGCGGGAAGGGGAATTGCGCCGAAGCGCTCCCGAAGATACAGAGCACTGCGACCAGCACGACGATGGTTCCACCGATCCACTTCCTGGCTTGACCCATTGATATCCCCCTTGGTGTTGTGAGGTTACTTAACGGAGATCGGGGATGGGCGTGGCCCGCATCGCGATGCCGGCCGCGAAGATGGCAGGTGCAAGACACTACGTCTTCTTCGAAACTATGATGATGCTCCGTGAGCCCGCGGGCGGCTTCCGTGCGCAACTTCTGTGCGGGCCGTCGACTCCCGCTGGCACGATATCCAACACCCGCTCAATCTCGGTCCCGTTCGCGGGGAGCCTCCACATGCCGCGCTCCCTGTCTCTGACAAGGCCGGCGTCTCCCAATTTCTTTCGGTACTCGTCCACCAGGACCGAGGGGGTAGCCGCAGAGGCGAAAGCGTCCCAGGTGACATGCCAGCCGGGATTGTTCGCCGGATACACGTTTCGCTGACACAGGTGCGTGAGCCCGGATACTGTCGGGAACCCGTAGCGTTTGAAAATGGATTCGATACTGGTAGCCGCTCGAACCGGAGTCTGACACGCTGCAAGGACCGCCAAGGCGAGCAGCAGAATCGATGCGCGCATCCGCACGATGGCACCGCTAGGAGGTGAAGTTCTTGTTGATAAAGTCCTTGTTCTCAACGAACTCGGAACGTTCGTGGTCAAAGACTTTCACTGTGTAAAGTTCTTGTTCATGAAGTCCTTCTGATCTACAAATTCCCGCTGTTCTGTGTCGAAGACCTTGAACTGAACCGCCCGCAGCAGTGTCTGAAGGGCCTCCTGCTTCTGCTCGTCCGACGTCGCAGCCTGCAGGCTCTTCAGGTAGTTGGCCGCATCCTCTCCCCGGATGCCCAGATACAGCAGGTACTTCGTCCAGCGTTCCCCGGCCACCAGCACTGTCGCGGCGACATCGGGCGAATCCATGGCCAGGCTGTGGAACAGGACGTCCCACACGCCAAACGCCTGCCGCAGGACAGCCTCGCCGCTGGCCTGCGCGTAATCAGCCTCAACAATGGCTACCAGGATCGGGGGCTGGCCGTCCTTGGCGGGTATGAAGCCCACCTCGAGGACCCGGAAGCCCTTACCTTCCAGCGTGCTCTTGATCTGCGCCGAGCGCGCATCGCCGGGTGTTGGCCGGGCGATGGGCAATGTGGGGGTCGGTTCCGCAGCGGGAGTCGGCTGAGGGCTCGGGCCGGCCGGGGTCACGCTCGCCGGCGCGGCTAGGACGCCGACGACCACGGGGCTCTGGGTGAGATATGTTTGCCCGCTGGCCTTGATGGCGCCGAACACCTCGAACGCCGTCCCAACCTGCGTTGTCCCTCCGACGCCGAACCCCATGTCTTGGGCATTCGCGCCCGGCGCGGCGTTGAAACTGTTAAACTGCCCGTATTGCAATTCACCGCCCCGGACCCGCCAGGCGAGGGTCGTTTCGACCGTTAGCGGCTGCTGTCCCGCCAGTGTGAAGGTGAAGGCCAGCGCGACTCGACCACCCTGTGGAACCTCGGTCGAGCCTGTGGCCCTCAACTGAAGCCCGGTGACGGGCGCCGCCGCGGCGCTCGTGGGCGGCGCGCTGGTGGGCGGTGGCGCCGCAACGGAGGGCGCGGCCGACGGGAGCGCTGCGGGCGTCACCGCCGGCGACGGTGTAGACTGCGCGACGGGCCCTTTGAGAGGGTTGTCTCCACAGCCCGTAGCGGAGAGCGCGATGACCGCCAGGAGCGCGATCACCGCGTGCAACGACAGTCGCCTCATGACAGATATCCCTCCGCCTACTTGAGGACCACCGCGACAACCAACAGCGCCATGGCCAGCACTGTCGCACCCATGACGATGGCCACCGCGTTGTTACCCTTCTTGAGTTCTTCCATTTCGTCGACGCCTGGGGTCATCCGATTGAAGACACGCATCGCGATAGGAACAGCGATCGCGAAGCCGATCGAGGCCACAACGATCCAAATGAGCAGGAAGATCATGTTTTGCAGAATCCGGCCGTAATCTGGGGCGCCGGTAGGAATGCCAAGGGGCAACTGCTGGGCCAGACGGATTGCAAGCATCATCATAGGTCCTCCCTCTTAGGATTCATTCCGTGAAGTCACGCCTGCGCATCGCACTCTACTTAAGGACAACTGCCAGCACGAGCAATGACATGGCCAGGACCGTTGCGGCCATGACAATCGCGACCGCAGTGTTCCCCTTGCGGAGTTCGGCCATTTCGTCGACGCCGGGCGTCATCCGATTGAATACGCGCATGGCGATCGGAACCGCGATCGCAAAACCGATCGACGCGACGACCACCCACAGCAACAGGAAGATCATGTTCGTGAGGATCCGGCCGTAATCCGGGCTCCCCGTGGGGATCCCGAGGGGTAACTGCTGGGCCAGGCGAATAGCAAGCATCATTTCTGGTGCCTCCTCTCAGCGTGTGAAGTTCTTGTTGACGAAGTCCTTCTGGTCCACGTACTGTTGGCGCTCGAGATCATAGACTCGAAAGTCCAAGGTCTGCAGGAAGGTCTCGAAGGCGGTCTTTTTCCGCCCTTCATCGTTGCCTGCGGCATTCATGCTCGTGGCAAACGTCGTGAGGTGCTTGACTTGCGTGACGAAGATCAGCAGATGCTTCGTCCAGTGCTGGCCGGTGAACAGGCGCGTCTCCGGCGACTCGCGCATCACTACCTCGAACGCAGCCCCCCACACGGTCGCGGCTTGGTTGAACATCGCGCCAAACGACGGTTGGGCGTAGTTGGCCGCTGTGGTGATGAACCATGCGGGCGGATTGTTGCCCTGTGCCGGTTTGAAGTCCAACCCCAGCACCCGCAGCCCACTTCGTTCGAGGTTGGCTTTGATCTGTGCAATGCGCTGGTCGCCCATAGGGGCGGGCACGGGTTGGGGAGCGGGCTGGGGGGCGGGTTGCGGCGCGGGTTGGGGCGCCGGTTGCGGGGAAGCCGGTGCGGGCTGGAAGGGAAACTGGGCGTGGGCGGGCGCGGCCAGAGTCGCCAGCAGGACCAGCAACAGGACCGCACCGGCCAGCCACCTTGGTGGTTTGTTCATGAGCGTACCTCCTCCTCTTCGATGACTTGCGCGTGCTACTGTCGCTGAAGCGTGATCGTTCCGACGATGGCCACCTCCGAACTGCCGGGCGCGGTCTGCGGACCCCGGGCCGGAATCTCTACGGTGCCGGCGACCCGGCCATAGCCGGTGGCGAACACAATAACCGGGTAGTGCGATCCCCGAAGAACCGGGGGCTTCGCCTGAAAGACACCATTGCCGTCGGTCTGGGCGCTCGCCACGACCTGCTTGCTGGTCGGGTCCTCCAGCGACGTACCGGGGGCAAGCACCCACACGCCGGCTCCGGGGATCCCGGCTCCGGTCGCACCGTCAACCACGCGGCCCTGCAGGACAACGCTCGTCGCCCCGGCGGGGGAGACTGGCTGCGCGGTTGCCGTCCCGTCTTTGAGATATTGGGCCCACTCGGCCGGCAGCCGCCTGCTCAGCGTGGCGCGGCCAGACCGCGCCGCTCGATCGGGCTCGACCTGCGAGCTCGTATGCACGGCCACCTGCTCACTGCGCTCGCTCATGACCGGCCCGCCGCTGAACCCCGGCGCACCCAAGTCGGTTTTCATCTCGAACTTCCTTCCCTGCGAGTCGGCGGTGAAACCGGTCACATACCCGCGCGTCACCGTGATCGTATCGCCGCCCACACCGGGGAACCCCATCAACACCACCGCTTCACCGATCCGCATGGTATCAGAGTCGCCGATCGGGACATATGGCACGGTGAAATCCGGAGGCAAGACCTGCGGTCCCCCCGAACCGACGAGCTTTTCTGGACGGAGAAGGGCCACATCTAGTTCGACTTGGTCGGCCACAAACCTTGCCAGCAGGACGAGCACCGGCTTCACCTGGTTTGGGACGTTGATGTAGACGGTGGCCCAGCCCTCGGGGTTGTACAGCTCTCCTTTCTTGATCCCGTACTTCTGAATATCTTCGGTGGCGCGGACGCAGTGCGAGGCGGTGAGAATCAACCCCTTCGGTGTCACAAACGATCCGGAGCAGATCGAAAACTCTTTGAACGACCCCTGATCGCCGCGCCTGAGGAGGCCCAGCATGACTGTGCGGGCTATTCCCTGCTCGATCATGGCGACGTTGATCTGCGCAGTCGACGAGCTCGTCCACAGCCCCACACCCAGCATGAGGGTCAGCGACAACATGGCCACTCGCGGCCGGATCGGTCGCCGTCTCATAGTTGTGCGTCGCGGAGGATCCGCTCGAACCTGACCTGCGCCCGATCGATCACGCCGGCCACGGCCCGAAGGTCGATGCGGTAGACGGCCTGATCGGTGGCCACGACCACTTCGGTGCCACGCATCACGACGGGCAGACGCTCCGCCGCCAGGACCGATTGGTGCGGGTCGGCGACGAATGCGTAGTCGACGGCGACGGCGTCACGACCGCCCACTCGAATGGCTCGCTGGCGCAGCACGCGATACATCGCCAGCCGCTGGCTTCGTTCGACGACGCCCTCGCGGGCGATCTGATCGAGCGTCTGGTCGGCGGGCCGGGCGGCGCGCTCAACCAGGAGGGTCGTCGCCACCGGGGCCCCGGACAGGGGATCCTGGACTTCAATTAGGGCGGTGGAGCCCGGCACCCGCAACCAGCCGGCGGGATACTGGAAGCGCAGCGATCCCTGCGAGTCGGCAAAGCCAATCGTCCTAGCATCCGTGGTTCTGATGAGGCCCCAACCGGCTACGAGCATCACGGCCACGGCGATCCAGACCGGAAGATCAAGCCTTCGCATGCCCGCGCCTGACGAGGATGAGCGTGACGATCACGGCAACGGCCGCCGCCAGCACCAGCCCGTTCCACGGTTTGTAGGTGAGCCCGCTCTGCGTGACCTCCCGCAGGAAGTACGTGAACAGCCCATTGAGCACGGCGGCCAGCACGAGCCCCTGCACCGCGCGTTGGGGCTGGCGGTGGATCTTTGCCAAACCGAGGAAATACCCCAGGACGCCGCCGAAGGCCGAGTGTCCGAGGGCGATCACGACGATTCGGATGGCGGCCGGCGCCGGGTTGATGCTCGGGCCGGCCGTGACGAACCACAGGTTCAGTATCGCGGCCAACCCGATGCCCGCGGCGGTGCCATAGGTCACGCCGTCGGCGACCTCATCGAACTCATTGACCTCGTAGACCGTAAAGCGGACGGCCAGATACACACAGAACTCTTGCAACGCTCCAACGAT
>CBRGMJ010000108.1:0-5821 GCA_967797525.1 uncultured bacterium
CGAGCTCGGCTGGACGTCGTGGAAGCTGGCCTTCAGCGTGGGCCTGGGCCAGAAGCCCCGCCGGCGGACAGTCCCCGCACCGCGGCAGCAGTTGTAGGACTGGGGCATGCCTCTCGCGGTCGAACGCGATGCGAAAAGTGGGCGAGCCGCTCCCCTATGCGCCGCTGGCGCCGCTCTCCGGCGCGGCTTCGGACGTGGGCAGGACGGACACGTTCGGCGACGAAGGAGCCCGGGCGCCGGCCGCTGATACGGGCTGAAATGCACGTGGACGTCGACCCCACCCGGCAAGACGTACTTCCCCTCCGCAGCCAGCATCCGTTTCCCACGCAGACCGCCGCCCAACGCAACGATCTTGCCGTTCTCTACACCAACGTCGGCGACGCCGTTACTACCGGCCGTCACCACCGTGCCTCCGCGGATCACGAGATCGAACACGCAAGGCTCCCGAACTCAGCGAGGGACTCGTGTTGTGGTGGGCACGCGTCTGAACGCCTCCACAACCTCGACGCCGTAGTCGACCATGCGCTCCATGATGCGTTTGCCGCGCTCGGCGTTGGCGTCGAAGGGATAACCGGTACCGCCTGAGGGATTCGTCTCGTCGAAGTTCACGTAGAGGGTCCACCTGCTCGCGCCTTGTTGGACCGTCGTGCCGGATACCTTGAGTCCATGGAACAGCGTGGGCTCACTCTTCACCGCGAGGTCAAGCCGCATGTCGTCAGGGCAAAGAAACAACCGTGCAGAGACCCCGGGCTCACCACCATGGCCAAACACCGCGGCCAGATCAGGATACAGATCCTTGGCCACGGCCTGCATCACCGGCGGGAGTAAGATGTTGGCCAGCAGCAGGCCGGTTTCGGCCCGTATCCTCCTCGCCGTCTGCTCCACGACCGCCTCATTGCCGCTGTGATTATCAACGATCAGGAGATGATCGAACCCCGTCCGTAGCATTGAATGGCACACATCCTCAATCACCGCGCCAAGCGTGGCCGCCTGCAGGCTCACCGCTCCAGGAAAGCCCACGAAGTTCGGCGCATACCCAAACGGTAGTGTCGGCAGCCTAACCGACCCCGTGCGGGCAGCCACACCATCCGCAAAGTAGTCGGCGATGACCGCCTCGCCGCCCATCACCGAGTGCCGTCCGGAGGGCTCGATGGACGCAAGCGGTATGAGGACGACGGCGTTCCGTGCCACGGCCTCCTGCATCTCGGGCCAGACCATCCGGCCTACATCTGTCTTTGGCATCTGTCCCGCCCTTCTCAGGGTCAATCCATCCGGCAGCCGAGGTCTTTGAGAAGCTTCTCGTAGTTGGTTCGGTGGTCTGTCTCCCACTTCGTGAGATCGCCCCACCGGCTCGAGTCGGTCCTGCCCCGCTGGCGCACCTTGTCGAGGACGGCTTCCGCGTACTCCAGGGGGATCACGGCCACTCCCTCTTCATCCGCGACCACCAGATCGCCTGGATGCACGGTGACCCCACCGCACTGGATGACCGTGTTGATCTCTCCCGGCCCCAGTTTCCGCGGTGGTCTCGGCTGAATGCCGCGACCAAACACCGGAAAATCGATCTTCCGCAGTTCGTACGAATCGCGATAGGCTCCGTCGAGGACGAATCCGCGGACCCCGTTGTGTTGGGCGATGCCGCCCATCAGAGCGCCACCCAGACAGTATTCGGTCTCACCCCGCGCGTCCACGACGATCACGTCGCCATCGCCGGCGTATGACAGGGCGGCATGAACCATCAGGTTGTCACCCGGCGGGACCCGCACCGTCACGGCAGAACCGGAGATCCGCTTGATCGGATGGTACAGCGGACGGATTGCCGACGACATGGTGAACATTTTCGTAACGATATCGGCGATATCGGTGGTCGGGCAGTCCTTGAAGGCATCGGCAAGCGCTTTGGGGGCGCGCGGAACGTTCATGACCACACGAAAGCCGATCGTTGCGAGGTCAGTACGGACCTGCACTGGTTCCACCATCCCTTCTCTACTGGGGTTCACGGTCTGTACTCTTCGACGGCCTTCCGGGCGGTGATGATGTTCGACAGGACCTGGTCCCGGCGGCTGGCGATGCCTACGAGCAGGCAGTCGATGAGCACCATCTGGGCGACCTGGGATCCCATGGCTTCATTGCAGAAGGTGGCGTCCTGCCCGTGGGTGATGAGTGCGATGTCGACGGATTTGGCGAGCCGCGACTGAGGAAAGTTCGTGATCGCAATGGTCGTCGCGCCCCTCACCCGCGCCAGCTGCGCCGCTTGGATCAATACCTTGACGCGGCCCGAGTGCGAGAAGATCAGGAGGACGTCCGACGCCTCCATGAGGGCCGCGGCGGTGAGCTGCTGTAGATGATCGGCGCGTCCCGCACACGGAATGCCCGTGCTGATGAATTTCGCGCAGACGTCATTGACCAGGTGCGCCTGGATGCCGGCGGAAAACACTTCGAGCCGCTTCGCGCGCAGGATCGCCGTCAGTGCTGCGTCAAACCGGCTCATGTCGAGGCCTTCGAGACTCCTGGTCAGGATCTGAATGTTTGCACCAAAGACTTTGCGCACGGCCACATCGAGGGGGTCGTCGACCTTGACGTCGCCTATGAGCACCGGGGGATGATCGCTCCGGGAGGATTGCGCCAGATCGGCGGCCAGCGCCAGCTTGAACTGCGGATATCCCGCATAGCCGATCCGCTGGCACGTCCGGACGACCGTCGCTTCGCTCACGCCGGCGGCAACCGCCAGTTCGCCGACGGAGAGGTTCAGGGGCTTTTCTGGATGCTCGAGGACCCATTCGACAACGCGTCGTTCCGCGGTGGTGAGAGGTTCCGCCAGCGCCGCAACGTTGAGCTGCTGAATGAGGCCGGGCTGCACAAGGACCACAGGTCGCACTCCCCGCGGGTCGCCCCAACTTTCTTTCGAATCGGACAAACGCTTGGTTCGTCCGGTCGTGAAGGATTCCTCCCGCCACTAAGGAATATTACCTTCAGATCCACTGCGCTCCCCATTTCTTGCGTCGCCCGCCGAGAGGGTCAACCCATGTCGATCGGACCCATCGCCCTACGTCCCAACAGAATCCGGGAAGCCCATAAGCGAGGGCAACCGGCGTTTGGGACCTACGTCAAGACGCCGTCACCCATGATGATTGAACTCCTCGCCTACGCCGGATTGGACTTTGTTCGCGTGGATCTGAACGCCGGCCACTTCAACCCCGAAACCGTCGAAAACATGATCAGGACCGCCAACGCCGTGGGCATCACGCCGATTGTCCGCGTAGAACGGAACGACCCTCTGCAGATTCAGGCCGTGATTGATATGGGCGCCCTGGGCATCATCGTTCCCGAGGTCACAGGCCGCGACGATGTCGCGGCGGCGGTCCGAGCCGCGAAGTTGCCTCCACACGGCGATCGGCATCCCGGCGGCGGCAAGACCGGCGGATACGGCATGATCGGCGCCGCCGACTACGCGGCCTGGGCGGCGGAGCACATCCTCTTGTCCGTCCAGGTCGAAACGAAGAAGGCAGTCGAGGAGATCGATGCCATCGCCGCGATACCAGGGTTGGACATGGTGCAGTCGGGCCGCGGTACGCTCTCATACGAACTTGGTGTTCCGGGGGAGCAGTATCACCCAACGGTATTGAACGCGGAGCGAACGGTCGTCCAGCGTGGGCTCCGGGCCGGCAAGATGGTGGGGCTACAGTACTACCCGCTGCGCGATCCGTCCCACGTGCAGACCGTCAAGCAGTGGGTCGACCAGGGTGTACTCTGTCATTCCTTGGGGATCGACACAGACATCGTCTTCGTCTTCCGCGAACTGATGAAAAAGATCCGAGCGATATGAGGCGCCTCGCCACCGTCTCATAAGTTAGGAGCCTTCGTCTAACTTACCCGCGACTTGGGCAGAACCTGGATGCAGCATTGCGGGTGGATATCCGCATGACGGCGGTCCGACTGGAAGGCGGTAGACCGCCAGGGGGATTGAAAAATGGCCGCATCCCGCAAGACGCAGACACCATCGAAGACCAGAAAGCGCCGCGCCGCGACTCCCAGACCTCGGGTGAAGCGGCCCGTCTCGCACGCGGGGGTCGTGACGTCTGAAGAGCCACCCAGTGTCCCGAGTATCCTAGTGGACGTCCAAGCGCAGCCGGTCGCAGAACCGGTGCTCCTCCTTGGGAGCCCTCTCAGCGGGCCCGAGGTGCTGGTGGTCCACCCAGAGGGGTCACCCCCAGAAGCGCCGGCCGCGGCCCAGAGATCAACGCCCTCGTTCCGGCCTCTGGCGTGGGGCGTGTCGATCACCCTCATGACGGCAACCATTGTCGGGGGTCTTCAACTCGGCCATTCGATGAAAAGCCGGGTCGCACAGATCCGAGATCAAGAGAACGTGGCGAGACAATCCGCCGACGAATCGCAGCGCGAGCAGAGACTCGCCGAGTCCGCGCCGCCCCGCCGGGGGGTGGAGTGGAATCCGTCGCTACCCCCGAGCCGCGTCGACCGCCCGTCGCCCGCGGTGAGCCGCGGGCCCGCGCCGCACGTGGCAACCCCTCGTAGCGCTGAGGAAGGTCGGCCGTGGGCCCGCCTGACGGCTCTCATGCGCGACGGGATTCGCCTTCACCACGAAGGATGGTACGGCCCGGCGACTGCGCGCTTTCGCGAGGCCGTTGCAGTGATGCCGGACTACCTCCGCGCCTACCTGTGGCTGGGCCGTGCGGGGCTCAAAGCCGGCCGGTACGATGAAGCCCGGCGCGCGCTGGAGCAGGTGATTGTGTTGGATCCACAGAGCGTCGCGGCGCAAGAGGCAAAGACGCTCTTGTTCCAGATCGACAAAGACAACTAGCGTTGAATCCTTAGGCGATCGGGTATCCGCCGTCGACGTTTAGCGTGTGCCCGGTGATGTAATCCGCGTCGGCCGAGCAGAGGAAGGCGACCGCGGCTGCAACATCCTCCGGCTGCCCTACCCGCTTGAGCGGGATGGTCCCCATGAACTGCGCCAAGACGGCTCCAGGCGGCAGCCCGAGCAGGCGCCCGCGATCCAGGTCGATCTGCTGCCACATCGGCGTGACAACCACACCGGGGGCAACGGCGTTGACGTTGATCCCGTGCACGGCCAGCGCAATCGCCGCCGACTGTGTGATACTGATGACGGCGGCCTTGGTCGCAGCGTAGTGAACCTCTAGAGGGCGCCCACGTTGCCCGGCGATTGAGGCGAGGTTCACGATCTTGCCGAGACTTCGGCGGGCGTCACCGGCGCCGCTCTCCTCGCGCATCTGGCGGACCATTTGGCTGGCCACTGCCTGGAGACAGAAAAACAGACCGCGTTGATTCACGTCGACGATACGATCCCATTCTTCCTCGCTCACCTCTAACATGGGCTTTGTCTGGGTGACGCCCGCGTTGTTCACCAGGATGTCAATATGGCCGGCCTGCTCCGCGACCGCAGCCACCATTCGCCGGACTGCAGCAACGTCCGCGACGTCGACAGGATAGGCAAACGCTCGTCGTCCCAGGGCCTGAATTTCCGCCGCTGTAGCCGAGGCGGATTCGGGATTGTACTCGGCAACGACCACGTCAGCGCCCTCGCGGGCCAAACGTAGACCGATGGCTTTGCCAATGCCTTGCCCCGCGCCGGTGACGATCGCCACCTTCCCCATCAACCTCGCGTTCATGATCATTGGGCAGTCTGGCCGCCGTCCACAGGCAGCGCCACGCCGGTCACGAACGATGCTTCATCGGACGCCAGCCACAGCGCCGCGGAGGCAATTTCCTCTGGTCGACCCAACCGGTGGACGGGCAGCGTGCGGCCGAACGTGACGAGTTGCTCATCAGTAAAGACGCGGCGCAG
>CBRGMJ010000109.1:0-5820 GCA_967797525.1 uncultured bacterium
ATACCGGACACTGTTCGAAATGGCGAACAGGAGGAATTAGCCACGCGGTCCCCGCGTCTGGTGCCTGCCATCGAACGGACCGTCCTCGTCCTGCAGGCGTTACGCGTCGACGGCGGGCCGCGCCGCCTCTCGGACCTCAGCCGCGCGCTCGGCGTCAGCAAGAGCACGCTTTCCGAACTCCTCAGCACCCTCGAACACTACGGGTTTGTCGAACGCGACGACGAGTCGCGGGTCTACCGGTTGGGCTACGCGCTTCTCGACCTGGGCAACGCCGCGCTGCGGGGCCTCGATCTGCGGCAGGTCGCGCGGCCGTATCTCGTGCGTCTGCGGGATGCTATTGGCGAGACGGCGGTGCTGCACGTTCCCAGCGATCAGGGTGCGCTGATCGCCGACCGCGTGGAGTCCGAGCACCAGCTGAAAGTAACGGCGCCGATCGGGCACCGGCTACCGCAGTTTGCGGGCGCCGTGGCGAAGGCGTTCCTGGCCTGGTTGCCGGACGACGAGGTGACCCGCCTGCTGAGCGGCCGAACGCTGCCGTCGTTCACCCAAAGGTCGATCACCAACCCGCGCAGATACCGCAAGGAGTTGACACGGGTGCGGGCGCACGGCTACGCGGTTGACAACGAGGAGTACCTACCAGGGGTGCGTGCCGTGGCGGCACCGGTCCTCGATGCGCACGCGCGACCCGCCGCCACGATAACAGTGGTTGGGTACGGCGCGCGGCTCACGGAGACCCGTCTCCAGGCCGCGGCCGCGGCCGTGAAGCAGGCGGCCGGAGAGACCTCACGACGATTGGGCGGTTCCGCCTCACCGTGGGCCCACGCGCGAGGCAAAGCCGCCGCGGCGGGTGGTGTGTGATGCCCAAGACCCTCTTCACGCTTCGGGTGAACGGCGAGACACATGAAGTCGCGGCACCCATCCACAAGACGCTGCTCGAAGTCCTCCGCGAAGAGATGAATCTCACCGGGACCAAGCACGGCTGCGAGCTCGGTGAATGCGGCACGTGCACGGTGCTGATCGACGGCGAGCCGTGGCTCTCGTGTCTGACACTGCCGGTCGAGGTGCAGGACCGCGAGATCACGACCGTCGAGGGTCTGGCGGCGGGGAGCCGGCCCCACCCTCTACAAATGACCTTTACCGAGCTCGGCGCGGCGCAGTGCGGGTATTGCACGCCGGGGATCCTCCTGGCGGCCAAGGCGCTGCTCGACGCCGAGCCCGATCCCACGCGGGAGCGGATTGCGCAGGCGCTCGCGGGCAATCTCTGCCGCTGCACGGGATATGTGAAGATCTTTGAGGCCGTGGAACTGGCGGCCGCCCGGGTGCGAGACTGCAGCGGGACGCCTCGCGGGGGACGCTAGTATGCCCGGTGGCTTCTCGGTCATCGGCAAACCGCTTCCCCGCGTCGACGGGATGGGCAAGTGCACGGGCCAGACAAAGTTTGCCGATGATCTCAATTTGCCGCGGATGCTGCACGGCCGGCTGTTGCGCAGCACCCATGCGCACGCCCTGATCAGATCGATCGATACCAGCCGCGCGGAAGCACTGCCCGGGGTCGCGGCGGTCCTCACGGGCGCGGCGCTCCCGATCAAGTTTGGGATCCTCCCCGTCAGCCAGGATGAAGAGACGCTGGCCATCCACAAGGTGCGCTACGTCGGCGATCCGGTGGCGGCGGTCGCGGCGATCGACGAAGAAACCGCCGAGCGCGCGCTGGAGCTTATCGACGTTGAGTACGAGCCGCTGCCCGCCATCATGTCGATCGACGAAGCGCTGAAGCGCGAGGACGTGCGCGTCCAAGACTACGGCGACGGGCCCAACATCCACAAGATGGTGGCGCTGGAGTTTGGCGATGTCGACGAAGGGTTTCGCGAGGCCCATCATGTGCGCGAGGACGTGTTTTTCTTCGAGGGCAACACGCACCTGCCGATGGAGCAGCACTCCGCGGTAGCATCGTATGAGCCCGACGGCAAGCTGACCGTGTGGACATCGACCCAGACGCCGCACTATGTCCATCGCGCGCTCGAGAAAGTGCTCGAGCATCCCGCCGGCCGGATCCGGGTCATCGCAACGCCCGTCGGCGGCGGGTTTGGCGGGAAGACCGATCCATTCTCGCACGAGATCGCCGCGGCCAAACTCTCGATGATCACCGGGCGGCCCGTCAAGATCACGTGCACCCGCGAAGAAGTGTTTTACATCCACCGTGGGCGGCACCCGACGCTGATGTGGGTCAAGACGGGGTTCAGCCGCCAAGGCCGCATCACCGCGGTGCACTTCAAGACATTTTTGGACGGCGGGGCGTATGGTTCGTACGGAGTGGCGAGCACCTACTACACCGGGGCGCTGCAGACGACGACGTACAAGATCCCCCGCTACAAGTTCGAGGGGCTCCGAGTCTTCACGAACAAACCGCCGTGCGGCCCGAAACGCGGCCACGGCACGCCGCAGCCGCGTTACGCCATGGAATGCCAGCTCGACAAGGCCGCCGCGGATTTGGGCATCGATCCTGTGACGCTGCGGCTGCGCAACCTGGTCGAGCCGAACTCGATGACGGTCAACTACCTGCGCATCACGTCGTGCGGGTTGCGCGAGTGTCTCGACCGCGTGGTGGACGCCTCGGGGTTTCGCGAGAAGCATGGGCGGCTGCCCCGCGGGCGCGGGGTCGGCATCGCGGTCGGCGCGTACATGTGCGGCGCGGGGCTGCCGATCTATTGGAACGAGATGCCGCAGTCAGAGGTGCAGATCAAGATCGACCGTGGCGGCGGTGTCACCGTGTACTCGATGGCGATCGACATCGGTCAGGGCTCGGATTCGGTGCTGGCCTACACCGCCGCGGAGGTGCTTGGGATCCAGCCGTCCGACATTACGCTGGTGACGGCCGACACCGATCTTACACCCATCGATCTCGGGTCGTATTCCAGCCGCGTCACCTTCATGGCCGGGAACGCGGCGCTCGAGGCCGCCACCAAAATGCGGGAGATCATCTTCAAGGCGGTGGCGGAAAGACTCGAGGTCCCACCGGACCTGCTCGTGGCGGAAGGTCGCCGCATCTACGTGAAGGAGACACCCAGCCGGGGGCTCACCTGGCCCGAGGCCGTCCGCGCGGCCGAGGCGCGCGTTGGCCTACTGGCGACCACGGGCAGCTATCGTCCGCCGAAGCTGTCGGGACCGTACAAAGGGTCGGGGGTGGGGCCGTCACCGGCATACTCGTATACCGCGTGTGTGGCCGAGGTACGGTGTGACGCGGAGAGCGGCAACGTCGTGGTGGACAGGATATGGATCGCCCACGACGTGGGCCGCGCCATCAACCCGCTGCTGGTCGAAGGACAGATCGAGGGCAGCGTCTATATGGGGCTTGGAGAGGTCTTAATGGAAGAGCAAGTCTTCCGGCGAGGCGTGCACAAGTTCCCGTCGATGCTGGAATATAAGAGCCCGACCACGTTGGAGACACCTGAGATCCACTCGTTCATCGTTGAATCTGTTGACCCCGAAGGACCCTTCGGCGCCAAGGAAGTCGGCCAGGGACCGTTGCTCCCGGTGATCCCTGCGGTGGCCAACGCGGTCCGGGACGCCCTGGGTATCGCGATCGACGAGATCCCGATCACGCCAGACAAGATCCTGGCCGCGCTGGCCGACGCACGCAAAGGCGGGAGCGGCCGGGTCGGGCCCACTCGGGTGCCGTCGATTCGGTTCAAAGACCCGATCCGCGTCGAGCTTCCGCCGGGCTGGCACAAGGTGACGGTCTGATGATGCGTTTGCCGGCCTTCACGTATCTCGCGCCACGCGCACTCGATGAGGCCGCGCAGATGCTGGCGGAAGGCGGACCCAACGCCATGGCCGTCGCCGGCGGCACGGATCTCTATCCCAACATGAAGCGCCGGCAGTTCGCGCCGAAGGTGCTGGTTGGTCTGCGCGGGCTGCGCGACCTGCAGGACGTCCGGGGCAACGAACGCGACGGGTTGACGATCGGCGCGGGAACGATACTGCGGCACCTGACCGCGCACCCGCTCGTGACGGCGTGGTACCCGGTGCTCGGACGGGCCGCGGCGTTGATCTCGAATCCCCAAATTCGCCACATGGGGACGGTCGGCGGCAACCTGCTGGTCGACACTCGCTGCAACTATTACAACATGCCGTACTGGTGGCGGAAGTCGATTAGCTTCTGCATGAAGAAGGACGGCGAGGTGTGCTGGGTGGCCCCCGGCGGCTCGAAGTGCTGGGCCATCTCGTCCTCAGACCTGGCGCCCGTCGTGATCGCCCTCGACGCGAAGGTGCGTCTGGTGAGCGTGGCCGGCGAGCGCATCATCGCCGCGGCGGACCTGTATCGGGATGATGGGATCGCCTACCTTGGGAAACGACCCGACGAGATCCTGGTTGACATCCAGGTGCCGCCACCCGATGGGTGGCGGGCGACATACTGGAAACTTCGGCGCCGCGGCAGCATCGATTTTCCGATTCTCGGCGTGGCCGCGGCGGTGCGGCTCGACGCCGGCGGAACGGTCGTCGACGCGCGGCTGATCCTGGGCGCCGTCGCGTCGATGCCCCTGCGGGCGCGCGCCGCGGAGCAGGCGCTGATCGGGCAAAAGCTCGATCCCGGGGTGATCGACGCGGCCGCCGACGCGGCCTTCAAGCCGGCCAAACCCCTCGACAATACCGACCTCACGCTGCGCTACCGCAAACAGATGGTCCGCGTGTACGTCGGCCGGGCATTGAAGGAACTCGCCGGGATCCACGCGGAAGAACCTCCGTCCCACATATGAGGACAACCGCCGGATGAGAATGGTCGCCGGATGAGCGCCCGCGCCGCGCCGCCCGAGGTTCCGTTCTTTGACCGAGAGCTGGAGACACTCGACCGCACGGCGCTTGACGGGCTGCAGGTCGGGCGGCTACAAGCGGTGTTGGCGGAAGTTGCTGCGCACAATGTCTTCTACCGGCGTAAGTGGAAAGCTGCGGCGGCGGGCGACGTCACCGGCATCCGAACGCTCCCTGACCTTCGCCGGCTCCCTTTGACCACGAAACAGGAATTGGTCGACGATCAGCAGGCTCACCCGCCCTTTGGCACCGTCCCGACCTATCCCATCGAGCGTTATAACCGTTATCACATGACCTCCGGGACGACCGGCCGGCCGCTGCGCTGGCTGGACACGCCCGACTCGTGGGACTGGTGGACCCATTGCTGGAGGTTCGTGTATCGGGCGGCAGGGGTTGGCCCCGAAGACCGGATCTTTTTCCCCTTTTCGTTTGGTCCGTTTATCGGTTTTTGGGCTGGATTCGACGCCGCCACGCGGCTTGGCGCGCTAGCGGTACCGGGCGGGGGCCAGGATTCGGTCTTGCGGCTGCGAACCCTCATCGAGGCCGGCGCCACCGTGCTGGTCTGCACCCCATCCTACGCGCTGCGCCTGGCGCAGGTCGCGAGAGAACAGGGGATCGAACCCGCGGCGACGTCCGTGCGAGCCACGATCCATGCAGGAGAGCCGGGCGCCAACATCCCCGGGACGAAGCGCCGTATTGAGGAGTCCTGGGGGGCGAAGTGTTTCGACCACTACGGCATGACGGAAGTGGGCGCGTTGGGGTTCGAGTGTATCCTGCAGCCCGGCGGTCTCCACTTCAACGAGAGCGAGTTCATCATCGAAGTCATCACCCCCGCCACGGGTACGCGCGCCGAGGATGGGCAGGGCGAGCTCGTGGTGACGAACCTTGGGCGCTGGGGGTCACCCGCGATCCGCTATCGGACCGGTGATCTGGTGCGTCTCACCCCTTCGCCGTGCGCCTGTGGCCGCACGTTTGTGCGCGCCGAAGGCGGCATTCTCGGCCGTGCCGACGACA
>CBRGMJ010000110.1:0-5793 GCA_967797525.1 uncultured bacterium
CATACACGGAGCCTTCACCGGCTCGAGAACCGGGGTGACGACGTGCTGCGCGCGGCCATGGAAGCCCTCTTCTCTGGGTCGACCACGGTGAAGGACATCATCAAGTGGAAGGACATCTGCGAGATGCTGGAGACAAGCACGGACCGGTGCGAAGACGTGGCCAACGTGCTCGAGACGTTTGTCGTCCAGTCCGGAGGCGAAGACAAGCTTACGGCCGGCCGGCTCGTCGTCGATGTGGGCCGGCATGAGGTACAGGTGGCCGGCGCCGTCGTGCCCGTGTCCGCGAAGGAGTTTGGCCTTCTGCACCTTCTGATGCGTCACCAGAGCAAGGTGGTGCGTCGCGAGCGACTGCTCCACGAAGTCTGGGGCGACGATTACTTCGGCGACGCGCGCACGCTCGACACGCACGTTGGCTGGCTGCGGAAGAAGGTGGAGACCCGGGGTGGAGTTCGCATCGTCGGCGTGCGCGGTATCGGATACCGGCTCGACCTCGCCGGGTAGCCACCAGCTCGTAGGCTTCACGTTCCCTTGACGCAGACTCTACATTCACTTCACGTTGTCTCATTTTTCCCTTGACGTCGCGCTGCTAGGCTCGAACTGACACCAAGGTTGAGTTGGACAACAGGGGGTAGACGAAGTTGCTAAGTCGACGCAGCCTGACTATGCGCGCTCTGGTTGCCGCCGCCGGTGTGCTGATCCTAACGGTAGCGGTAGCGGCCCAGTCTGTGAACCTGACCGGGGCCGGGGCGACGTTCCCGTTCCCGCTGTACTCGAAGTGGTCGCAGGTCTATGAGGCGGAGAAGAGCGTCAAGGTCAACTACCAGTCCATCGGGTCCGGCGGGGGCATCCGTCAGTTCATCTCGAAGACGGTCGACTTTGGGGCCACCGACGGGCCGATGACCGATGAGCAGATCCAGCAGGCAGGCGGCCGCGTGCTGCACATCCCCATGGTCGCGGGAGCGGTCGTCCCAGTCTACAACGTGCCCGGGGTCGGTCCCGGCTTGAACTTCACACCCGACGTATTGGCCGACATCTTTCTGGGTAAGATCACGAAGTGGAATGACTCTCGCATCATGAAGGACAATACGGCGACCAAACTACCGGACACCAGTATCGTCGTCGTCCACCGCTCAGATGGGTCCGGGACAACAGCCATTTGGGTCAACTATCTGAGCAAAGTGAGCAGTGAGTGGAAGTCCAAGGTCGGCGAGGGAACATCCGTCGAATGGCCTGCCGGGCTGGGCGGCCGCGGCAACGAGGGCGTGGCCGGGCTCGTAAAACAGACTCCGAACACGCTTGGGTACGTGGAGCTGGCGTACGCGCTCACCAACCAAATGACGTTTGGCAACATCCGAAACAAGGCCGGGCAGTTCGTCAGGGCGTCGCTGTCGACGACGACCAAGGCTATGGAAGGCGCGCTCAAGGCGATTCCCGAGGACTACCGGATCTTCTTCACGGACCCCGAGGGTCGCGACTCATACTCAGTCGCGGGGTTCACCTGGGTCCTCATCTACGGGGACCAGCGAGAGGCCGCCAAAGGAAAGGCGCTCGTCGAGTTCCTGTGGTGGGCCACCCATGACGGCCAGAAGTACGCGCCGACGCTGCTCTACGCCTCGTTGCCGAAGAGCCTGGTGCAACGCATCGAAACGACCCTGAAGTCTGTGACCGCGCAAGGAAAGACGATTCTGTAGGCGTTGGGCCTGTACCACCATCGGCACGCAGCCGCGAGTCTCGCGCCCGCGAGACTCGCGGCCTACCCTTTCGTCGAGGATAGAACGTGGCGCAATCCGCTGAGCTGATCGGCTCACTCGCGACTCAGACTGCCCACAGCGGGGATCGCTGGTTCCAGCGCCTGCTCGCCGGGATGGCCGGTCTGCTGCTGGTCATTGTCGGTGCCATCGCGATTGCGCTGACCATCGCGGCGTGGCCGGCGATTGAGAAGTTTGGTCTGAGGTTTCTCGTGACGTCGACCTGGAATCCCGTGACCGGTCGGTTCGGCGCCTTGCCCTTCATCTTTGGGACCCTGGTGTCGTCGGCGCTCGCCCTGCTACTGGCTGTGCCGCTGGGGCTGGGTGTGGCCATCTTCCTCTCGGAGTTGGCGCCCGGGTGGTTGCGGTCACCGGTTGGCTTTCTCGTAGAGTTGCTCGCTGCGATCCCAAGCGTTGTCTATGGCCTGTGGGGGATCTTCGTGCTCATCCCCTGGGTGCGCACGAGTCTCACACCGCCGCTGCAGGCGGTCCTCGGGTTCCTCCCGCTCTTCCAGGGGCCGCCGCTGGGGCTGGGGATGCTGACCGCCGGGCTCATTCTGGCGATCATGGTCGTGCCGTTCATCGTCGCCGTCAGCACCGAGGTGATGCGCGCGGTCCCGCAATCACAGCGCGAGGCCGCGCTCTCGCTGGGTGCTACGAAATGGGAGACGACACGGACCGCAGTCATCCCGTATGCGCGGTCGGGGATCATGGGGGCGATTTTCCTGGCCCTGGCCCGGGCGTTGGGCGAGACGATGGCCGTCACGATGGTCATCGGGAACGTCCCGCAGATCAAGGCGTCGCTGCTCGCGCCCGCGTACACGATCTCGGCGGTCATTGCCAACGAGTTCGCCGAGGCGACCGATGACCTGTATGTCGCCGCGCTGATCCTCATCGGGCTGGTCCTGTTCATCGTCACGCTGGTGATAAACGTTCTTGCGCGTGCACTCGTCTCGCGGGTCGCGCGAGGTCCCGCGCTGATCAGGGAATGATCGCTGCGGGGCCGGCGTACCGCCGGCGCAAGCTGACCAATGCGATCATGAACGCCGCGACCGCGGCCTGCACCATCGCCGTGCTGGCGCCGCTGTTTGTGATCTTGCTCTTCCTGATCCGTCAGGGCGCGGGATCGATCAACCTGGAGTTCTTCACGCATCTGCCCGGGGCGGCCGGGGAACCCGGTGGCGGCATGGCCAACGCCATCGTCGGGTCGCTGGTCCTCATTGCCCTCGCGAGTCTGATCGGCGTGCCGGTCGGTGTGTTGGGCGGCGTGTTTCTGTCAGAATACCCAAACAGCAAGTTTGGACACGTCGTGCGGTTGATGGCCGACGTCATGAATGGCATGCCGAGCATCGTGATGGGTCTCTTTGCGTACACGGTGCTCGTGCTCCCCTTGCGGCACTTCAGCGCCCTGGCCGGCGGCATCGCGCTGGGCGTCATGCTGACGCCGACCGTGATGCGAACGACAGAAGAGATCGTGCGGCTCGTCCCCCAGAGCATCCGGGAGGCATCGCTGGCGCTTGGCATCCCGCAGTGGAAGACCATGGTGCGGATCGTCCTACCGACGGCGGCCGGCGGGATTGTGACCGGGATTATGGTCGGCCTGGCGCGGATCGCGGGGGAGACCGCCCCGCTGCTGTTTACCGCGTTCGGCAACCGCTTCTGGAACTGGAACCTGCTGCAGCCTATCGCGGCGCTGCCTCTACAGGTGTTCTCGTACGCGATCGCCCCGTTCGACGACTGGCACCGCCAGGCTTGGGCTGGCGCGCTCATCCTGGTCGTCATGGTCCTGGTGATCAACGTCACGGCCCGGTACTTCGCCGCCCGGCAAGTGAAACTGCGATAATTGGGGAGTGTGAGATGAACAGCCTGGTCGAGGCGAGCAGGACGGTGGACCGCAGCGCGACGGCGTCGCGTGTGCAAACCGGTGGGATCGATACGCGCGACGTCCATGCGTGGTTTGACCGGCACCACGTGCTGCATGGGATCACCCTGACGATCGCGCCCCGGCAGGTCACTGCGATCATTGGGCCGTCGGGGTGCGGTAAATCCACGTTTCTGCGCTGTCTGAACCGCATGCACGAGCTCGTCCCAGGCGCTCGGGTCGGCGGCCAGATCCTGCTCGACGGAGGCGACATCTATGGGCCGGGCGTCGACCCGGTGCTCGTCCGCCGTCGCGTCGGGATGGTGTTTCAGAAGCCCAACCCGTTTCCGACGATGAGCATCTACGACAACGCGGCGGCCGGACTCAGACTCGGCGGCGATCGCGGCGGGGCCACACTCGACGAGATCGTCGAGCGGAGCCTGCGGGCCGCGGCCCTGTGGGATGAAGTGAAGGACCGTCTTGAAAAACCGGGGACCAGTCTCTCGGGCGGACAACAGCAGCGGCTGTGCATCGCGCGCGCGCTCGCCGTGTCTCCCGAGGTGCTCTTGATGGACGAGCCCTGCTCGGCGCTCGACCCGGCGGCGACCCTGCGGATCGAGGAGCTGGCCCGCCAACTGGCCGCGGACATCACCATCGTGATCGTGACGCACAACATGCAGCAGGCCGCGCGTGTCTCCGACGTGACCGGGTTCTTCTTGAACGGGGAACTCGTCGAATTGGGGGTGACGGACCAGATCTTCACCCACCCGAAGGACAAACGCACCGAGGACTACATCACCGGACGGTTCGGGTAGGGGCGGAGTCAGGGGGCAAGGACTTCCCCGGAGCGACCCGAACTGCTGGCGGCAGGGGCGATATCGTGACGCGGGACATGTTCGTCAAGGAAATGGAGGCGCTGCAGGCCGACGTCGTCCGCATGGCGTCGATGGCCGGCGACGCCATCCATGCGGCCGTTGAAGCGCTGCGGGACCGGGATGTGACCCGCGCGGAGCACATCATCGCCGACGACGACCGGATCGACACGCTGCACCTCGATCTCGAGGCGCGGTGCATGCGGCTGCTGGCCCGACAGCAGCCCATGGCGTCGGACCTACGCGCCATCGCAGCCGTCTTCACCATCACCCTCGATCTGGAGCGGCTGGCCGATCACGCTGAGGGGATCTCGAAGGCCGTCAAGCGTCTTGGGGACCAACCCCCGTTGAAACCGCTGATCGACATCCCGCGGATGGAAGCGCTGGTGCAGCAGATGCTCCGCGACGTCATGCACGCGTTCTTGCGCCGTGACGTGGCCCTCGCGGAGGCGACGGCGCTGAAGGACGACGAAGTCGATGCCCTGCGCAGTCAGGTGTTCCGCGAGTTGCTCACCTATATGATGAGCGATCCCGGCACGGTGTCGCGGGCGCTCGAACTGCTGCTCGTCGCGCAACACCTCGAGCGGGCCGCCGACCACATCACCAACATCGGTGAACGGGTGATCTACGCCGTGACCGGCGAGTTGCGCGAGCTGAACGTGTAGGTTGGACGATTGCGTGACGTGGCCCCCCACGATTTTTGGCGGGTTCTTGGTGGCCGGCGTACGGTCCGGCTGTACAAACCCGACCCCGTTCCAGCAGACACGGTGCGGATCCTCTTGGAC
Source organism: uncultured bacterium (assembly GCA_967797525.1). GTDB lineage: Bacteria > Sysuimicrobiota > Sysuimicrobiia > Sysuimicrobiales > Humicultoraceae > JBGPNN01. Next base: position 5,267 of record CBRGMJ010000110.1, read on the forward strand.
GCCGCGGTTCAGGCTCCCTCCGGTCACAACGCGCAGGCCTGGCGGTTCGTCATCCTCAACAGCGACGGTCTCAGACAACGGTTGACGACCGCGATGTCCAGGCGGTGGGAGCGAGACATGCGCGCCGCCGGGCTCGACGAGAAGGTCATTCAAGCAGAACTGCGGTTCTCGACGCGACGGTTTACCACGGCCCCACTTCTCGTGCTGCCGTGTCTGACGATGGAGGATATGGATCGGTATCCGAACCGGGCCGGCAGACAGGCCGAGCACGCCATGGCGATTCAGAGCGTCGCCGCCGCCGTCCAGAACCTCCTGCTGGCCGTGCATGCGCTCGGATTGGGCGCATGCTGGTGTTGCGCGCCCTTGTTCTGCCAGGCTTTGGTTCGCCGTATCCTCGGACTGCCTGCGACGTGGGAGCCGCAAGCGCTGATCACGATCGGTTTCCCAGGTCATGCACCGCCTGTCCCTCCGCGCAAGGCGGTCGAAGCACTCACGCGCGTCTTGTGATCCTACTCCTGAGTGGCGGC